>JACCXW010000090.1 GCA_013696785.1 Geodermatophilaceae bacterium
GGCCCGGGACCTGGTAGCCGCGCTGCCTGCAGGTGCGCTGCTGCTCGCCGGGTCCAGCCGCCCGATCCGCGATCTCGAGGCCTACGCCGACGCGCGCGCCGACATCACGGTGATCGGCAACCGGGGAGTGAGCGGCATCGACGGGCTGATTTCGACCACCCTGGGCGCGTCACTGACGCATGACGGGCCGGCGTTCGCCCTGCTCGGCGATCTCGCCATGCTCCACGACCACGGCGGCCTGCTGCTGGGGCCCGGAGAGCTGCGCCCCGACGTGACGCTCGTCGTGGCCGACAACGACGGCGGCGGGATCTTCTCGTTGCTTCCCCCGGCGGACCAGCCGGGCTTCGATCGGATCTTCGGCACGCCCCACGGTCTCGACCTCGCCGCTGTCGCGGTCGCGGCGGGCTGGGAGTGCACCGTCCTCGACCGGGCGGCCGACCTGCCCCCTGCGCTCGCCGGCCACGGCCCGCGCGTGGTTCTGGCCCGGACCAGGCGGGAGCAGACGGCTGCCTTGCATCGGCAGCTGCAGCAGGACGTGAGCGCGGCGCTCGAGGCACAAGGTCCCTAGGCCCGGGCGCCGCACGGAATTGCGGTCAGAGGCCTTCAAGGGCGTCGCGGATCGTCACCAGCTTGGCGTGGGACTCGGCGAGTTCGGCCTCGGGATCCGAGCCGGCGACGATGCCGCAGCCGGCGAAGAGGCGGACCCGCTCGCCGTCGACCTCGGCGCTGCGCAGGGCAATTCCCCAGTCGCCGTCTCCCTCCGCGTCCATCCAGCCGACCGGCCCGGCGTACCGGCCGCGATCCATCCGCTCCAGCTCAGGAATGACATCGAGGGCGAGATCGGTGGGTGTGCCGCAGACCGCCGCAGTGGGGTGCAGCGCCTCCACCAGGCGCAGTACGGCGGTGTCTGCCGCAAGCGTGCCGGTGACGACGGTGGCGAGGTGCGCGACCGTCGCCAGCCGGAGCACTTCCGGGGTTTCGGGCGTGTGCAGGTCGGGACAGTACGGCGACAGCGCGTCGGCCACCGAGCGGACGGCGTACCGATGCTCCTCCTGGTCCTTGCGGCTATCGAGCAGTTCGGCGATCAGCCGCTCGTCCTCGGCGTCGCGACCACGGCGGACCGTGCCGGCGAGAACGCGTGAGGTTATTCGTCGGCCGCGTCGGCTGACGAGCAGCTCAGGCGTCGCACCCAGGAGCCCGTCGACAGCGAACGCCCAGCAGTCGGGATAGCGGCGGGCCAGCCGTTGCAGCAGGAACCGCGGGTCGACGGCAGGTTGGGTCCGGGCCAGCAGATCGCGGGCCAGCACAACCTTGTCCAGCTCGCCGGCCTTGATCCGCTGCACCGCGGTGGCGACGGCGGCGCACCAACGCGCCTGGCTGAGCGCACCGTCGGCGTACGCGACGGTGTCCGGCCCGGCCGGTCTGACTACTGGCGGCAGCTCCCGGTCCGACCCGAACGTCGTCAGCCAGCAGTGCCCATCCCGCCGGCCGAGAATGACACGGGGAATGACGAACACCGACTGCGCCGTACGCCGGTCGAACGCGGCACTGCCGAAGCAGACCGGACCCGATCCCGGCAAGGCGACCTGGTCGTCGACCACCATCGACGAACACTGCTCGGCCCACCAGGAGGCGGCGTCGGCGAAGACGTGCGGCCCACCGACGTCCAGCCGCGCCAACTCGCCCCAGGCAACGAGCCCGTCCCCGTTCCGGACCCATGCCAGCGGCTGCTCCCGCGGCAGCCGGGTGAGCAGATCGCCGGGATCGGCGACAGCCACCGACCTGACGGTGACGGGCGGCGCGGAGACGGCCAAGCTCATTGCTGGCCCGCCTCGTGCGCTTCGCGCACCGCTCGCTCCGCTCCTCGCTCGCTAGCGCTCGCTGCGATGCTCACTCGCTCTCGGCTCACTGCTGTCCCACTTCGCCGCGCTCACGTGTACAGCGTACGAGCCGCCTCGCCAGCCGGGCGTCCGCCCCGGTGATCCGGGGGGCGGCGCATGTCCGAGATCATCGAGGATGGGGCGGGGGCCGTTACAGGCTCGACGATCCGTGGCCGCCGGGTAGCCTGGCCGGATGCGATTGTGACCGCCCGCGCGAGCTCCGCCGTACGCCCTCCGGCTGCCCACACCTTTCGACCGGAGGAACTGCCCATGACCGAAATCCGCCGCATCACCGTGACTGAAGCCGGTGCTGTCGCCGCCCTGTGGGATCGGATGTGCCGGGAGGTCGCCGACGGTGGCCCCCTCACGCCAACCGGTCTCGCGAACATCACCCGGATGCTCGCCACAGCGGCGTTCACCACCAGACCGCCTGCCTGGTCGCCCTCGAAGGTGACGCAGTGGTCGGTTTCGTCCTCACCAGGGTCGACCCCGGCGACGGCATGCTGCCGTGCGCGGTCGGTGATCTCGCCGAGTTCTACGTCGTACCGGAGCGTCGCGGGCAGGGGATCAGCGTTGCCCTGGCCACCGCGGCCGTGACCTGGTTGCGCGAGCGGGACGTCTGGACCGTCCGCAAGCTGATCTGCGCCGGGGCGCACGACGAGCAGGCGTTCTGGCGCAGCGCCGGCTTCGAGGCGGACATGCTCTGCCTGTCGCTGTACCGGGACGCCTGACTCAATCGTCAGCTGTCGGTGGGTGCGCGTCACGGGTGGTGCGCCCCCACTGACAAGATGTCGGCGTGGGGGTCCGTGGTCAGCGCGCCTCGCTGGACAAGCAGCCCGCCGACGTCGCGGCGATGTTCGACGGCGTGGCGCGGCGCTACGACCTCACCAACACCGTGCTCGCCGGTGGGCAGGACCGGCGCTGGCGGCGGATCACCCGCGAGGCGCTCGAACTAGGCACCGGCCAGCGGGTCCTCGACGTGGCCGCCGGCACCGCCGTCTCGACGGTGGAACTTGCTCGCAGCGGCGCGGTCGCGGTGGCTTGCGATTTCTCCATCGGCATGCTCCGCGAGGGCCGCGGCCGAGGCGTACCCCTGGTGGCCGCGGATGCGCTGCGGCTGCCGTTCGCCGACGCCAGCTTCGATGCCGTCGCCATCTCCTTCGGGCTGCGTAACGTGGCCGATCCGGATGCCGCCCTCGCCGAGATGGCGCGGATCACCCGACCGGGCGGAGCCCTGGTGGTGTGCGAGTTCAGCCGGCCGACCTGGGCACCGTTCCGGATCGTGTACGTCGAATACCTGATGCGCGCCCTGCCGACCATCGCCAGGGCGGTCAGCAGCAACCCAGACGCCTACGTCTACCTAGCCGAGTCCATCAGGGCCTGGCCGGACCAGGCGGCGCTGGCCCGACGGATCGGAGCCCGCGGCTGGACGGACGTCCGGTGGCGCAACCTCAGCGGCGGGATCGTCACGCTGCACCGAGCGCGGCGGCCCGCCGGTCACGCGGGTGAGTAGCGTTCGGTACACCGAGCGGGGCCGCCACGCGAGCGCACCGAGGATGAGGGGATCGGGATGGGCTTTCTGGACAAGGTCAAGCAGCTGAGCAAAGGCCGCGAGCGCCAGATTTCGCAGGCAGTCGACAGGGCCGGCGACGTCGTGAACAAGCGCACCGGCGGCAAGTACGCCGCCAAGATAGGCAAGGTCGAGGACAAGATCGACGACACTCTCCGCACGCCCGACACCGATCCGCCACCGCGACCCAAAGCCTGACGCACGGCCGGGCATCGCGGTGGTTCCCCGCGGACCGGGTCGCCTACACTTGAGCTAGATCGTGAAATCATTCACAAGCAGATGAGTGGGATCTTCGCATGAGCTCGCACACCGAGGACGCCGACGTCATCGTCGTCGGTGCCGGGCCGGGTGGAGCAACGGCGGGGTATTACCTCGCGCAGGCCGGTCTCGACGTGCTGCTGCTGGAGAAGACCTCGTTCCCGCGCGAGAAAGTCTGCGGTGACGGCCTGACCCCACGCTCGGTCAAGAGCCTGATCTCGCTCGGGATCGACACCAGCGAGAAAGCCGGCTGGTTGCGCAACAAGGGCCTTCGGGTCATAGCCGGCGGTCACACTCTCGAACTGCCTTGGCCGGAGCTGGCCTCATGGCCGGACTACGGCCTGGTCCGCCCGCGCGCCGACCTCGACGATCTGATCGCCCGGCAGGCACAAAAGGCCGGCGCCCGGCTGCAGGAGCAGACCCAGGTGGTCGGAGCCGAACTCGACACGGCGGGTCGGATCGTCGGCGTACAGGCACGGGTCGGTCCCGACAAGCGACCGACGACCTATCGCGCGCCGCTTGTCGTGGCGGCCGACGGTGTGAGCGGACGGCTGGCGGTGTCCCTCGGCATCACCAAGCGCGAGGACCGGCCGATGGGCGTCGCCGTACGCCGGTACTTCACCTCGCCACGGACCAATGACGACCACCTGGAGTCCTGGCTGGAACTCTGGGACGGGTCCGGCGAGGACCGCCGGCTGCTGCCCGGCTACGGCTGGATCTTCGGACTCGGAGACGGCACCAGCAACGTCGGGCTCGGCATCCTGAACTCCAGTGCGGCTTTCCAGAGCGTCGACTACCGCTCCCTGCTCGGGAGGTGGCTCGCCGGCCTGCCGCCGGAGTGGGGTTTCACCGAGGACAACGCGACCGGTCCGACCCGCGGCGGCGGCCTGCCGATGGGGTTCAACCGCACGCCGCACTACACCCGCGGGATGATGCTGGTGGGTGATGCCGGCGGCGCGGTCAACCCGTTCAACGGCGAGGGCATCGCCTACGCCATGGAGACGGCCAAGATCGCCTCCGAGTACATCGTGCACGCGCTGGCCCGCCCGGCCGGGCCGGCCCGTGAGGCCGCGCTGCGTGGCTACGTGACCGCTCTCAAGGACGGGTACGGCGGCTACTACCGTCTCGGCGGGATCTTCGTGAATCTGATCGGGAACCCGGCTGTCATGAAACTCGCGACGCAACGCGGGCTGTCGCATCCGATGCTCATGCGGTTCGTGCTCAAGCTGCTGGCGAACCTGACCGACCCGCGGGGCGGCGACGCGATGGACCGGATCATCAATGCACTCACGAAGCTTGCCCCGGCGGTCTGACATGGGGCAGCGAATAGAGTGCGTTCGCTTGACGACCGCGAGAAGGGAATAGACCTTGCTTTCGCAGTACGTCCCCATCGTGGCGCTGTTCGCCTTGGCCGCCGGGTTCGCCGTCTTCTCCGTCGCGGCGGCGCCGTACATCGGGCCGCGTCGCTACAACCGGGCCAAGCTGGACGCCTACGAGTGCGGCATCGAGCCGGTGCATCAGCCGCTGGGAGCCGGTCGCTTCCCGGTGAAGTACTACCTGACCGCCATGCTCTTCATCGTCTTCGACATCGAGATCGTCTTCCTCTACCCCTGGGCCGTGGCCAACGAGTCACTCGGCATCTTCGGCTTGGTGGAGATGGTGCTGTTCATCGTCACGCTGCTCGTCGCGTATGCGTACGTGTGGCGACGGGGCGGGCTGGAGTGGGACTGAGCATGGGTATCAGAGCGGAGCGACGACTGTGGGTATAGAAGAGAAACTCCCCTCCGGCATCTTGCTGACCAGCGTCGAGAAGCTGGTGAACTGGAGCCGCAAGTCCTCGCTGTGGCCGGCGTCGTTCGGGCTGGCCTGCTGTGCGATCGAGATGATGGCCAGCGGCGGCGGCCGGTTCGACCTGGCCCGCTTCGGCATGGAGGTCTTCCGCGCCTCGCCGCGGCAGGCCGACCTCATGATCGTGGCCGGGCGGGTCAGCCAGAAGATGGCGCCGGTGCTGCGGCAGATCTACGACCAGATGCCCGAGCCGCGCTGGGTGCTGGCGATGGGCGTCTGCGCGTCCTCGGGCGGGATGTTCAACAACTACGCGATCGTGCAGGGCGTTGATCACATCGTCCCGGTCGACATGTACCTGCCCGGCTGCCCGCCGCGTCCGGAGATGCTGCTGGACGCGATCCTGAAGCTGCACTACAAGATCCAGCACGAGCCGCTGGGCGCGAAGCGCGCCAAGCAGATCGCCGGCAATGAGCCGCTGGAGCTGGTCGCCTCGTCCGAGCGGTTCGGCAAGTGACCGAGCGAAGCGAGCGAACCGATGAGCACAGCACCCTGAGTACCCCGGTGGGTCAGCCTGAGACCGATCGCGGGATGTTCGGCGTCTCCGGCACCGGCGACACCTCCGGGTTCGGTGGCCTGGTCCGCACCGATCCCGGTGCGGCGGTCGTCGGTCACTCCACCGTGCGGCCGTACGGCGGGTACTTCGACGAGGTGGCCGACCTGCTGCAGGCCGCCCCGGGATCGCTGTTCGACAAGGGGGTTCTCCGGGTCGTGGTCGACAGGGGCGAGATCACGTTCTTCGTCCGCCGCGAGCATCTCGTCCGGCTCTGCCAGCACCTGCGCGACGACGAGAACCTGCGCTTCGAGTTGTGTTCCAGCGTGTCCGGCGTCGACTACCTCGACACGGGCTCGGTCGGTGTGGACGGCGCCGATCGGCTGCATGTCGCCTACCACCTGACGTCCATGACGCACCGGCGCCGGATCCGGCTGGAGGTGACCACGGGCCTCGCGGATCCGCACATCCCGTCGGTCACCAGCGTCTATCCGACCGCCGACTGGCACGAGCGGGAGACGTGGGACATGTTCGGCGTGATCTTCGACGGTCACCCCGCGCTGACCCGGATCCTGATGCCGGATGACTGGGCCGGTCACCCGCAGCGCAAGGACTATCCGCTCGGCGGCGTACCGGTGGAGTACAAGGGCGCCACGATCCCGCCACCGGATGAGCGAAGGGTCTATCAATGACGACGACTGCTGACCCGTACGCCGCCGGCGCGCGGGAGACGACCGAGGGCCGGGTGTACACGGTCACCGGCGGCGACTGGGAGTCCACGTTCACCGGCGACATCCCGGCCGAGGAACGTCTCGTCGTCAACATGGGCCCGCAGCACCCGTCGACGCACGGCGTACTCCGGCTCATCCTCGACCTCGAAGGCGAGACGGTCACCAAGGCCCGGGCCGTGATCGGGTATCTGCACACCGGGATCGAGAAGAACACCGAGTACCGGAACTGGACGCAGGGCACCACTTTCGTCACCCGGATGGACTACCTGTCGCCGTTGTTCAACGAAACGGCGTACTGCCTTGGCGTGGAGAAGCTGCTAGGGGTCGAGGCACCCCCGCGCGCGCAGACCATCCGTGTGCTGCTGATGGAGATCAACCGGATCGCCTCGCATTGGGTCTGGCTGGCAACCGGCGGCCTGGAGCTCGGCTCGATCACCGCGATGACGAACGGGATGCGGGCCCGCGAGAAGTGCCTGGACATCCTGGAACTGGTCACCGGTCTGCGGTTGAACCACGCCTTCATCCGGCCCGGGGGGATCGCACAGGATCTGCCCGAGGGTTTCGAGGAGAGGGTGCGCGCCTGGGCGGACGGTCAGGATGTCGAGATCGAGGGAGTCCGCAAGCTCCTCGTCGGCCAGCCGATCTGGCAACGCCGGCTCAAAGGCGTCGGGTATCTCAACGTCGAGGGCTGTCTCGCCCTCGGTATCACCGGCCCGCTGCTTCGTGCTGCGGGCCTGCCGTGGGATCTGCGCAAGACCGAGCCATACCTCGGCTACGACGAATACGACTTCGAGGTTCCGACGCACCCCGACGGTGACTGCTGGTCCCGCTTCGTCGTCCGGGTGGAGGAGATGCGGCAGTCGGTCAAGATCGTCCGGCAGGCCGTGGACAGGCTCGAGCCCGGACCGGTGATGGTGGCGGACAAGAAAATCGCCTGGCCGGCCCAACTCTCGTTGGGTGCTGACGGACTCGGTAACAGCCTCGAGCACGTCAAGAACATCATGGGCCAGTCGATGGAAGCGTTGATCCACCACTTCAAGCTGGTCACTGAGGGCTTCCGGGTTCCGGCCGGGCAGGTCTACACCGTCGTGGAGTCCCCTCGCGGGGAGCTGGGCATGCACCTGGTCAGCGGTGGGGGAACCCGCCCGCACCGCGTGCACGTCCGGGAGCCCAGCTTCGTGAACCTGCAGGCCATCGCCGCGCTGAGCGAGGGCGGCATGATCGCCGACGTCATCGCATCCATCGCGTCGATCGACCCGGTCATGGGTGGGGTGGACCGATGATGCCGGATTCCTCCGCAGATCAGGTGGGTGGCGAGGTGGCCGCCGCCCGCTATCCGGGCGGTCCCAAGGACAAGGGACGCGATCCGAAAGGCGGCACCCCCGCCGCCCAGACGGTGTTGGAGGACGCAACCGGTGGTCTCGACGGCGCCGTCGGCGGTGTCGCCGGAGACGTGCCGGTACGAACCGATGACGCGGTCGGAGCCAGCCAGCAGGTCCGCGCGAACGCCCGCATGGTCGCCCCGATCAGTGCGCGGACGCGCGTGGAAGCCCGGCAGATCATCGCCCGGTACCCACGGTCGCGCTCGGCGCTGCTGCCCATGCTGCACCTCGTGCAATCCGAGCAGGGCTACGTCACCCGGGACGGCGTGGCGATGTGTGCCGAGGAACTTGGCCTGACAAAGGCCGAGGTCGGCGCTGTCGCGACGTTCTACACGATGTTCAAGCGCCGGCCGACCGGTGAGTACCTGATCAGCGTCTGCACGAACACGCTCTGCGGGTTTCTCGGCGGTGAGGAGATCTACGCGACCCTGAGCCAGTACCTCGACGTCGGGCACGATCAGACCACCGCGGACGGGCTGATCACGCTGGAACATGCCGAATGCCTGGCCGCCTGCGACTACGCACCCGTCGTCACCGTCAACTACGAGTTCTACGACCAGCAGGACACCGAGTCAGCGCTCAACCTGGTCGAGGACCTGCAGCGCGGCGAGCGCCCGCACCCGACCCGGGGTGCGCCGCTGAGTTCGTTCCTGGAGATCTCCCGAGAGCTTGCCGGCTTCGTCGATCCGGCCACCGAACGCGAAGCGGTCGACGGACCGTCGGCCGGGGTGCCGACGCTCGCGGGCATCCGTGAGGCGCTGCGCCGGGGCGATGAGTCGCCCGCCTTCGATGCGGACACATCGATCACGCCTGCCCCGCCCAAGGAGGAACCGCCGACGAAGCCGTCGCCGGAGCCGGAACCCCAGCCCGAGCCCGAGTCCGTGGCCGACCCGGAGCCGGCGCCCGATGCGGAACCGGAGAAGGCGTTCAGCGAGCAGGCCGAGCTGGAGGCCGACAACGAGGCCGAGGCGGCAGGAGCCCGAGCGGCAGACCCGGACGCCGAGGAGCAGGCGCGAGAGCCGGGCAACACGCCGGACGACGCGCCGGACGACACAGAACAGGGCAGCACGCCGAGTGCCCGCCGTACCCGTCGACGTACGAGGAAGGACTGAGGATGCCGCTCACCCCGGTGCTGACCAAGCGCTGGCTGTCCCCGCAGTCCTGGTCGCTAGGCAGCTATGAAGAGCTGGACGGCTATGCGGGGTTGCGCAAGGCCCTGACCGCGGCGCCGGCCGATCTGGTCACGCTGATCAGGGACTCCGGCTTGCGCGGCCGCGGCGGCGCCGGCTTCCCCACCGGGCTGAAGTGGAGCTTCATCCCGCAGGGTGATTCCGGAGCGGGCGCGAAGCCGAAGTACCTCGTGGTCAACGCCGACGAGGGAGAGCCCGGCACCTGCAAAGATCTGCCGCTGATGATGGCCGACCCGCACTCGCTGGTCGAAGGCGCGATCATCTCTTCGTACGCGATCAACGCGCACTTCGCGGTGATCTACGTGCGCGGTGAGGCGGTGCACGCGCTGCGCCGGGTCCGCAACGCCGTCACCGAGGCCTATGCGGCCGGGTACCTGGGCGCGAACATCCTGAACTCCGGCTACGACCTCGAGATCGTCGTGCACGCCGGTGCAGGCGCGTACATCTGCGGTGAGGAGACCGCGCTGCTGGACTCCCTGGAGGGCTACCGCGGCCAGCCGCGGCTCAAGCCGCCGTTCCCCGCAGTGTCGGGGTTGTACGGCAGCCCGACGGTCATCAACAACGTGGAGACGCTGTGCAGCGTCCCGTACATCGTGCTCGGTGGCGCCCAGTGGTGGAAGTCGATGGGGACCGAGAAGTCCTCCGGCCCGAAGATCTTCTCGGTGTCAGGCCGGGTCCGACACCCGGGCCAATACGAGGCACCGATGGGTACGACGCTGCGCGAGCTTCTTGAACTTGCCGGGGGAGTGCGGGAAGGGCACGAGCTCAAGTTCTGGACCCCCGGCGGCTCGTCGACGCCGTACCTCACAGCCGAGCACATCGACGTACCCCTGGACTTCGACGAGGTGGCCGCGGCCGGGTCAATGCTCGGGACCACCGCGCTGATGATCTTCGACGAGACCGACTGCATCGTGAAGGCGACGTTGCGGTTCACGAAGTTCTACGCCCACGAGTCGTGCGGGAAGTGCACGCCGTGCCGTGAGGGCACCTATTGGATGGTGCAGATCCTCGAACGCCTCGTTGGCGGGCGGGGCACCGCGGAGGACATCGAGACGCTGCTCGACACCTGTGACAACATCCTGGGGCGCTCGTTCTGCGCTCTCGGGGACGGGGCCACCAGCCCGATCACGTCATCCATCCAGTACTTCCGAGATGACTACATCGCGCTCCTGCCCGAGCACGAGCGGGCCAAGCTGACCGTGGAGGCGGCGTGACAGCGGCAGCCGAGGCGAATGCGGAGGTAGGTGTCGAAAAAGCAACGTTGACCATCGACGGGTTCGAGATCACCGTGCCGGAGGGCACCCTGATCATCCGCGCCGCCGAGCAGCTCGGCATCCAGATACCCCGGTTCTGCGACCATCCGCTGCTGGATCCGGTCGGCGCCTGCCGGCAGTGCCTCGTCGAGATTGAAGGACAGCGCAAGCCGGTGGTCGCCTGCTCCGTGGCCGTCGCCGACGGGATGGCCGTCCGGACGCAATTCACAAGCAAGGTCGCCGACAAGGCGCAGCACGGCCAGATGGAGATGCTGCTCATCAACCATCCGCTGGACTGCCCGATCTGCGACAAGGGTGGCGAGTGCCCGCTGCAGAACCAGGCG
>JACCXW010000097.1 GCA_013696785.1 Geodermatophilaceae bacterium
GTTCATGACAGCATCGGTCCAGGCAGGCAACGGCACCGCTCCGGTGCCACCACCGCCCCGCGTCGCCGCGCACCAGCCGCCGAAGGAGCAGCCACCCCCCATGTCGACACAACCGCCAGAGCACGGGAGCACGCCCTCTGGCCCCGCCTACCCGGGCCCGACCCAGCCGCATGGCGCGACGCCCTCGGGTCCCTCCTATCCCGGACCACCGCCGCCACCCGCGTGGGGCCAGTCCCCGCAGTACGGCCAGCAGTACGGCTCGCCGTACGGCGGCTACGGGGGTGGCGGGCCGGTCGTGCCGCAGCGCCGCCCGGCGGGGGTGACCGCGGCCGCCATCATCACGATCGTGATGTCTGCGCTGACCGGGTTGTTCTGGCTCGTGATCGCGTTGATCTACGCCAGCAGCCGGGACCAGATCGAGCGGCGCCTAGTCAACGACCCGCAGTTCGACGAGCTGGACATCACCTCGTCGGATCTCGAGAACGTGTCGAGCGCGGTATACGTCATCGCGGTGTTGACCGTCGCCCTCTGCATCGCCGCCATCATCTTCGCCGTCCTGACGCTTCGGGGGCGCAACTGGGCCCGCATCCTGGTGGTGATCCTGGCGGCGCTGACGGCGTTGCTGTCGTTGGTTGCCGTCCTCGGTGGCGGCCTCATCGCGCTGATCTGGCTGGTCGCTGCGGTGGCGGTCATCGTGCTCCTGTTCACCGGAGGTGCCGGGGCATGGTTCGACGCGCGGGCTCATCGAGCCGACGCGGCACGGACGCAGTACTGACCGGAATGCGGCTCCGTACCGTGCGCCGGGATGCCGCATGAGTGACCGGGACGACCTGCTGGACCGCATCCGCGACCAGGCGATCGTGCGCGAGCGGGTGACGCTGTCGTCGGGGCTGGAAGCCGACCACTACGTCGATCTGCGCCGTATCACGCTGGCAGCCGCGGCAGCGCCGCTGGTCGGACGGGTGATGTTGGACCTCGTCGAGGACCTCGACCTCGATGCCGTGGGTGGTCTCACGCTCGGCGCCGACCCGGTGGCGACGGCGATGATGCACGCGGCCGCGGCTCGCGGGCAAGCGCTCGACGCGTTCGTGGTGCGCAAGGCGGAGAAGCAGCACGGTCTGCAGCGGCGCATCGAGGGCCCGGACGTGAGCGGTCGGCAGGTCCTCGCCGTTGAAGACACCTCGACGACCGGCGGGTCGGTGCTGACCGCGGTCGACGTGCTGCGCATGGCGGGGGCCCACGTCGTCGCCGTCGCCGTCATCGTTGACCGCGGCACCGGCGCCCGCGAGAGAGTCGAGTCGGCCGGCCTGGCGTACCGCTGGGTCTTCGATGCCGCCGATGTCGGGCTGACATAGGCCGCGCCGTTCGGCGACTTACCGAGGCGAAGGACCACTCACCTGGGCGTGCACGCCTCGATCGGTAGCCCTACACCACGATGCCGTGGTGAACGAGTACAAGCAGCGTCTCGCCGCTCAGTCGTCGCGGGTGGCGTCCTCGACGGCGATGCGGTTTGGCACCCGCTCCCGGCGCCTCGACGACATCCGTTCCCGCGCCAGGTGGATCACCATCGGCAGGATCGACAGCACCACCACCCCGAGCAGGACCAGCTCGAGACGTGGCTGGATGTGATCGCGGACGAACGCGATGTTGCCGAGGAAGTAGCCAGGCAGCGTCACACCGAAGACCCACACGACTCCGCCGACCGTGCTGTAGAGGAAGTAGCGTCGTCGTCCCATCTCGGCAGCGCCGGCCGTCACCGTGATCACGGTGCGCACGATGGGGACGAAGCGGGCCAACACGATTGCCGGCGCCCCGTATCGCTCGAAGAACAACCGGGTGCGTTCCACGTGCTCCGGCCGCAGCAGCCGCCGGTCCTCCCGATCCAGGAGCAGGGGTCCGACCCGGCGCCCGATCTCGTAGCCCACCAGGTTGCCGAGCACCGCACCGGCGGTCAGTACCAGGCACACCAGCCAGATCGAGTGGTCGATGACGCCTTGCGACACGAAGATCCCGACGCTGAAGAGCAACGTGTCGCCGGGGAGGAAGAAGCCGAGCAGCAGGCCGCACTCGGCGAACACGATCAGCGCGAGGCCGATCAGGGCCCACGGGCCGAGCCAGCCGATGATCACATCGGGCTTGAGCCACTCCGGGCCGAGTGCGAGCGTGGTCGTCATCACCCGCTGACGATACCGAGGCGCCGGAGCCGGCCCAGGGCCGGGAT
>JACCXW010000099.1 GCA_013696785.1 Geodermatophilaceae bacterium
CGTCCCTGCCGCCGGTGGGCGACTCGAGGTTCGCCGCTCGGACGGTCCTCGACCAGGTTGCCGGATTCGGGCCGTTGCAGCGCTATCTCGACGATCCGGAGATCGAAGAGATCTGGGTCAACGAACCGGCAAGGTCTTCATCGCCAGGCGCGGACGCAGCGAGCTGACGACGACGATCATGACCGCGGGTCAGATCGCGGATCTGGTCGAACGGATGCTGCGGACGTCGGGCCGTCGGCTGGATCTGTCCACACCGTTCGTCGACGCACTGATGCCAGACGGCTCGCGGCTTCATGTCGTCATCCCCGACATCACCCGGCGGCACCTCGCGCTGAACATCCGCAAGTTCGTGCTGCAGGCGCACTCCCTCGACGAACTCGTCTCCCTCGGCACCCTGACCGTGCACGCGGCCCGGTTCCTGGAGGCGGCGGTGGCCGCCGGGCTCAACGTCATCGTCTCCGGCGGCACCCAGGCCGGTAAGACGACCCTGCTGAACTGCCTGTGCGCGGCCATTCCACCCAGGGAGCGGGTGGTCAGCTGCGAAGAAGTCTTCGAGCTGAAGCTGCCGCTGCCCGATGTGGTCAGCATGCAGACCCGCCAGCCGAACCTGGAGGGAACCGGAGAGATCCCGCTGCGCCGATTGGTCAAGGAAGCGCTGCGGATGCGGCCCAGCCGGATCATCGTCGGCGAGGTCCGCCAGGAGGAATGCCTGGACCTGCTGATCGCTCTGAACAGCGGCCTGCCCGGCATGTGCTCTATCCACGCCAACTCAGCCCGCGAGGCCGTCATCAAGCTCTGCACGCTGCCGCTGCTCGCCGGGGAGAACATCGGGCACGCCTTCGTCGTGCCGACCGTGGCGTCCAGCGTGGACCTCATCGTCCACACGGCCACCGACCACCTCGGCCAGCGGCGGGTCCGAGAGATCGTCGGGCTATCCGGTCGGGTCGAAGGTGACGTCGTCGAGACGGCGGACATCTTCACCACCCGCGAGGACCGGCTGGTCCGCGCGGAGGGCTATCCGCCGCATCCCGAGCGGTTCACCCGGTTGGGCCTGGACCTGGCGGCGGTGCTGTGCCCGCCGGGCCAGGAAGAGCCGTCACGGCGGGCGGGGCACTGACGTGGGCGCCTTGATCGGTCTGGCCCTCGGCGTCGGCCTGCTCCTGATCTGGCGCAGTGGGTCGCGACGCGGCGTGTCTCGCCCGACGAGGAACGGCTGGTCGCAGCGAAGGACGTTGTTGCTGCGGCAGGCAGGCGTGGCCGGCGTGGACTCAAACCAGCTGCTCGCCCTGCAGCTGGGTTCGGGTGTCGCCGCGTTCGTCGTCACCCTCCTGGTGACCGCGACGGTGAGCATCTCCGCGTGCTTCGCGCTGTTTGGCGTTGCCGCCCCGGTCGTGCTGGTGTCGCGGTTGCGCCGGCGCCGTACGACGGAGCTGCGCGAACTCTGGCCGGAGATCGTCGACAATCTCACCAGCGCGGTGCGAGCCGGGCTGTCGCTGCCCGAGGCGTTGTCATCTCTCGGTATCCGCGGACCCGAGCAGCTTCGCGGGCCCTTCGCCCGCTTCGGCTCGCGCTACCGTGCCAGCGGTCGGTTCATGTACTGCCTCGACCTGCTCAAGGACGATCTCGCCGACCCGGTGGCCGATCGCATCTGCGAGACGCTGAGGGTGGCGCGGGAGGTCGGCGGCACGGACCTGGGCCGGGTGCTCCGGACGCTGTCGACGTTCCTGCGTGAAGATGCCCGCACTCGCGCCGAGCTCGAGACGCGTCAAGGCTGGACGGTCAACGCGGCTCGGCTCGCGGTCGCCGCGCCGTGGGCGGTGCTGCTCCTGTTGGCTACCCAGCAGACGACGCTCGAGGCGTACGACTCGACGACCGGGGCGAGCCTGCTCGTCGGCGGCGGGTTGATGTGCGCGGTCGCCTACCGCTTGATGATGCGGATCGGCCGGCTGCCCGAGGAGCGGCGGGTGCTGGCATGACGCCCCTGCTGAGCGGCATGTTGTTGGGACTCGCCGCCGCTGTCGGGCTCCTGCTCGTGCTGAGCCATGCGCCGCCGCTGCGCCCGATCCGCCTGCACGACCGGCTCGCCCCGTACCTCGTCGATGCGCCGCAGGTCTCGCGTCTGCTCAGAAGCCCGGAGCGCACCGGCTCGCTGGGCCTGGCCCACGCCTTGCTTCGCCCGGTGCTCGGCGACGCGGTCCGCGTCCTGGATCGCTTCGTCGGCGGTCGCAGTTCGGTCAAGCGGCGGCTGGACGGGCTGGGTGGTCGCCTCAGCGTCGAGGAGTTCCGGATCGAGCAGGTCGTCTGGGGTGCGCTCGGACTCGGCGGCGGCGCCGTTCTCGGGGTCCTGTTCGCCGGGCTGACCGGAACGGTGAACCCGCTGTCGCTGGTGCTGTTCTCCATCGGAGGCCTGACCGCGGGCGTCGTGGGTCGGGACTGGTGGCTGAGCCAGCAGCTGGCCCGCCGGGAGTCCACCATGCTGGCCGAGTTCCCGGTGGTCGCCGAGCTGCTCGCGCTGGCCGTGACCGCCGGCGAGGGACCGGTTGGCGCCATCGACCGGGTCTGCCGGCTGACCGGCGGCGAACTCGGCCGCGAACTGGCCTCGACGCTGGCCACTGCGCGATCCGGTGTCTCCCTTGTCGACGCCCTGCAAGCACTCGCCGACCGGACCTCGCTGGAAGTGCTGTCCCGATTCGTGGACGGCATCGTCGTCGCCACCGAACGCGGGACACCACTTGCCGACGTGCTGAGGGCGCAGGCGGCCGACGTTCGCGAGGCCGGCAAGCGGCGGCTGCTGGAAGCCGGCGGGCGCAAGGAGATCGCCATGATGGTCCCGGTGGTCTTCCTCGTGCTTCCCGTCACCGTCCTGTTCGCGTTGTACCCGGGCCTGGTCAGCATCGTCCGGCTCGCGCAGTGACACCACCACCGAAGGAGCGCGCATGTCACCACTGCTGATAACGCTGTACCTGTGCGACGCCGTACGACGGCGGGTCACCGCCGGCGGCCGCGACCGTGGCGACGTGCCCGGTTGGGTCATGA
>JACCXW010000103.1 GCA_013696785.1 Geodermatophilaceae bacterium
TCAGGAGGACAAGCCAGCCGGCGGCGATGCCCTGCACGATGTCACCCACCGGCGGCCACGCGATCGGAAGGGACTCCGCCGAGGCGATGGCAGCGCTGGCCCCCGCCGACACGGCGAAGCTGATCAGCACGGCGGCGAACAGGATCACGGCCAGCGCGGCGACCGTCCCGCCGAACACCGAGAACCGGCCAGGCCGCTGGGTGAGCACCGTCTTGAGGCTGCCCCACCCGTATTCGCTGCCCGCGACAAGGGCTCCCAGGATCATCACCAGCGCACCGCCGAAGAGGGCATAGCCACCGACGGTGTTGCCGACGATGCTCGCGGGCAGCAGGTCGGTGATCAGGCCGCCGCCGGATCCGTCGCCATCCGGTGCGGCGAAGTACGGCAGCAGGTACGCGAACGTCACCAGCATGGTCAGCCAGACCCCACCGAGCACCCACGCTGCGGGTCGCTTGCGGAGCTTGAGCAGTTCGGCACTGAAACTAGCCAACATGGGAGACCTCCTGAGTGGTCATGGTGAGGAAGACTTCTTCCAGACTGCGTTCGTCCCGGCGAAGCTCTGTGACGTCGATCCCAGCGCCGACGAATGCCCGGTTCAGCTCACCGACGCGGTCCGCGTCGATCTGGCAGCGCAGGGTGCCGTCGTGTTGCTGCACCGCCGACTCGCCCACCAGGGCGACGGCGACTCTAGCCGCGTCGGCCAGCGGCGTGGCTGTGACGACCAGCTCGGCCTGGCCTCGGAGCGCCGCCACGGTGCTCTCGGTGATCAGCCGGCCGCCGGAGATGACTCCGACCCGGTCGCAGACCTGTTCGACCTCGCCGAGCAGGTGGCTGGACAGCAGCACGGCACGTCCCTCGTCGCGAAGTCGCGCGATGAGACGGCGCATGTCCGCCATCCCGGCCGGGTCGAGCCCGTTCGTCGGCTCGTCCAGGACCAGCAGCTCCGGATCCTTGAGCAACGTCGAGGCCACGCCGAGGCGCTGCTTCATGCCGAGGGAGTACTGCCCGAAGCCGTCACCGGCCCGGTCGGACAGCCCCGCGATCTCGAGCACCTCGGTGACCCGCGTGTCCCTTACGCCGGCGTACCGGGCCAACACCCGCAGGTTGTCGCGGCCGGACAGGTACGGGTAGAAACCCGGGGACTCCACGAGGGCACCGACCTTGGCCAGGCCGGCCGGCGTACCCGGTGCGTGGCCGAGGACCCGGACCGAGCCGGCGGTGGGCCGGATCAGTCCTAGCAACATCCGCATCGTGGTGGTCTTGCCGGCACCGTTCGGCCCCAGGAATCCGTACACCTCGCCGCGGTTCACCTGCAGATTCACCGAATCGACGGCGAGTACGCCGGAGCGGTAGCGCTTGGTCAGGCCTAGGGCGACCACGACGGGTTCGGCGACCTCGGCGCGTCGGTTGGGCTTCGTGGGAGCGGTCGTTGTTGTCATGGGGCAAGCCTCGCCGCGAGCAGGCGCACAGCACATCCGCTCAGCTGCGCCTCCTCGCTACCTCACTCGACGTACCCGAGGGCGCAGGTCAGGGGTTGGCCAGGCCGGACTGGACGGCGTACACCACGAGCTGGGCCCGATCGCGGGCCTGCAGCTTGATCATGGCGCGGCTGACGTGCGTCCTCACAGTGGCCGGGCTGAGGAAGAGCCGGTGCGCGATCCCATCATTCGATAATCCCTCGGCGACCAGGCCGGCGATTTCGGCCTCCCGCTCGGTGAGGGTGTGGATCTGCGGGTGCGGTTTGCTGCGCGGCGCTCGCGTCGCGAACTCGGCGATGACCCGGCGGGTGACGGACGGGGACAGCAACGACGATCCCTCGGCCACGACCCGGACGGCGTGCAAGAGCTCGACGGTGTCCCCGCCCTTGATCAGGAATCCGCTGGCACCGCCGGCAAGAGCCTCGAAGACGTACTGGTCGAGCTCGAACGTTGTCAGCATGATCACTTTGGTGTGCGACAGCCGGGCGTCGGCGACGATCTCGCGCAACGCCTCGATGCCGTCGCGCACCGGCATCCGGATGTCCATGAGTACGACGTCGGGGCGATGCCGGCGGGCCAGTTCGATGGCCTCGGTGCCGTCGGTGGCTTCACCGACGAGTTCGATGTCGTCCTCGCCCTCGACGAGTACCCGCAGGCCCATCCGGACCAGCGCCTGATCGTCGGCGATCAACAGCCGGATCATCGCTGCCCCGCCGCGGGCAGCCGGGTCATCGCTGCCCCGCCGCGGGCAGGCTCGCCCGCACGACGAAGCCACCGGCTGGACCTGGCCCGGCGTGCAGGCTGCCACCGACGGCGCCCGCTCGTGCGCGCATACCGGCGAGACCCTGACCCACCACCACACTCCCGTTCGGTCCGCGTCCGTTGTCGCTGATCGACAGGGTCAGTTCCAACGGCTCGTAGTGCACCGCGACCGTCGCGGTCGCGGCGTTCGCGTGCCGGAGCACGTTGGTGAGAGATTCCTGCACTATCCGGAACGCAGCCTGGTCCACGCTGGCCAAGAGCCGGGTGGGCTCACCGGTGCGGACCACCTCCACGTGGATGCCCTTCCCGGAGATCCGCTGCACGAGGGCGTCCAGCCGGTCAAGGCCGGGCAGCGGTGAGCGGTCGGTGTCGTCGTCGGGGGAGCGAAATGTCGCCAGGGTCGCCCGCAGCTCATCGAGGGCCTCCTGGCTGCTCTGCCGGATGGTCTCCAGGATCTCCTTCGTTCTGGCCGGTGACCGGTCCATGACATGCAGGGCGACGCCGGCCTGCATGCTGATGGCGGCCAGGCCGTGGCCGACGGTGTCGTGCACGTCCTGGGCGGTTCGGAGCCGTTCTTGGTACGTCTGCTCGCGCACCAGCTCGGCGCGGGATCGGGTGGCAGAGCGCCGGGCAACTCGTACCGCGGTCCCGATCGCCCAGACGGTCAACGACCAGCTCAGCCAGGCCGTGAGCTGCGCCAGGGCCGACAGCGGGTTGTCCCAGTCGCTGTCCGCGGCGAACGGAATGGTGAGGCTGGCCGCGGTGATCCCCCAGGCCGGTAGCGATCGGGAGATCGGCAGCAGGCTCGCCATGGAGTACGTCGTGATGGCGATCGAGAACAGGATCGGCCCGTACGTGTAGCCGACCAGCAGGTACGCCGTGACTGCGACGACGGCGATGCCCAGCGCGAGCAGGGGTCGGGTTCGGCGGAGCAGCACGGCGATCGCGGCCACGCCGACGAGCACGAATGTCAGCGGGCCTAGCGGCTCGTGCGCCGGCAGCTCGTCATTGCTGGACGCGCCGATCGTGCCCGCGACCATGAACGCCGTCACGAGGACGGCCAGGATGGCGTCGGCGACGAGGGTCGGCACCCGCGGTCGCGCTGTCTCCTGCACGGTGCCGACGATAGGGCGCGGTCGGGCCGATGGCGTCAGTTCAGCGACGTATCCCGTGTACGCGTCCGGTCGTACGACAAGCGGCCCGGTCAGCCCGCGCAGAGGGTGCGGATGGCTTCCGTCTTCGCGGTGGCACCCTCGGCATCGAAATCGGGCGCCTCCTCGCCGGCCAGAACGGCGTTGTTCAGTTCCACGAGTTGCGCGGCGAGCGGGTCGATCAGCGCCTTGAGCTCTGCCGGCGCGGTACCGCTCGACGTCTGCAGGTCCCGGGACACGCCAGCGATCGTCTCGGAATTGAGTGCGGCCGGGTCGTTGGCGGCAGTGGTGACGACGGCGTCAGTCTGGTCGAGCGTGGGTGCCACCCCACCGCAGGCGGCCGTGAGGCTCAATGCCGCGGGTGCCGTTGACGTGGCGGGCGGCGCGGATGAGGTGGTCGGGGGCGGTGTGGTCGTCGTCTGCGTCTCTTGACTCACCGCCTTCAGGGCACCGGGGGGATAGAGCACCAGATAGGCGACCAGTGCGGCCACGGCCAGGGTGGCCAGCACCAGCAGCAGGTTGCCGATGACAGACAGCGCATTGGACGATCTTTCGCGCCGCGGGCTTCGTCGTGCGGAGGAACGCATAGCCGTCACGGTACCGGGCTGCTGTCCTCCAATCGCGGACCGTGCTCACGGCCGCGTTCAGATCAAGGCGAGCTGCTCCGGTCGCTGCTCCAGCTCCGCCGGCGGCAGCCACCGGCTGTTGCCGTCGCCCGGCGTGCCGATTCCGTGTCGGCGTACCGAAGTCTTGAGCCGGTCGTGGATCAGCCGCCGGTACGCCGGGGCGGCGTACGCCCCACCTCGGTAGAGGGCTTTGTATCGAGTGACGAGCTCAGGATGCTCGCGGGCCAGCCAGGCCATCCACCACTCACGCGCGCCCGGTCGCAGATGCAGCGCGATGCCTGTGGCGTGAGTGGCGCCAGCCGCGGCGACCGCGGCCACGGTCTGCTCGATCTGCTCCTCGGAGTCGGTGAGGTACGGCAGGATCGGCGCGATCAGGACGCCGCAGCCGATGCCGGAGTCGTTGAGCCGGGCGCAGACCTCGAGCCGTTTCTGTGGGCTCGGCGTACCAGGTTCGACGCCGCGCCAGACGTGACGGTCCGTCGATCCGACGGACACGTTCGCGGTGACCGGCACGACGGTCGCCGCGTCGACGAGCAGCGGCAGGTCCCGCAGGATCAGCGACCCTTTGGTCAGGATCGAGAACGGTGTCGCGAAATCGCGCAGCGCCGAGATGATTCCGGGCATCAGCCGGTACCGGCCCTCAGCGCGCTGGTAGCAGTCGACGTTCGTTCCCATCGCCACGTGTTCGCGACGCCAGTTGGGATTCCCGAGGTCGCGCCGGAGCGCCTCGGCCGCGTTGACCTTCACGACGACCTGGCTGTCGAAATCGGCGCCCGCGTCGAGGTCCAGGTAGGTGTGTGTCTTGCGGGCGAAGCAGTAGACGCAGGCATGACTGCAGCCTCGGTACGGGTTGACGGTCCACGCGAACGGCATCTGCGATTCGGCGGGGACACGGTTCAGCACCGACTTCGAGCGGACCTCATAGAACGTCATGCCGCGGAACTCGGGGGTGGGAAAGCGCCGTACGGTCGCGCCTTGCTCCACGAGCGGCAGTGGACGGTCGGGGCTGGCCGCCACGTCGCCGTCGCTGACCTGCTGTGCTGCCCATCTCACGTCGCTAGTCGAACATACGTTCTAGTGCAGCGCAAGGTCATTCAACGGCTGCGATCAAAGATTGGCGACCTCGACCGGGTCGAGAATCCGCGTCACGGGCCGGCCGGCCAGCGCCGGTGCCGCAGCCGCGGATGTCCAGACCGCCTGGAGTCTTGCGATCATCGCCTCCGCCGATGCCGGGTCGTCGAAGTCGAGATCGAGCAGTACGTAGTGCGGATCGTCCAGCGGGCGGTGGATGCTGTAGCGCCGCACTCCGGATTCCTTGCGATTGGCCGGGTCGCGGTCGAAGGCGGCTTTCCAGGTGTCGAAGTCGCTGATCGCGTGCTCGATGCGCAGCGTGGACATGTGGACTCCCAACTCATCTGGCTGAAGCGGACGTCGTGACGCTAGAAGGCGGATCGATCCCGGCCTATCCCAGATATCTGGGGACAATTCAGAGGCGCCCGTGTGCGCGCTCGTCGGCGTACCGTCTGGTCGTGGTCACGGACCGCCAGCGCGCGCGATCCCTGGACCGGGTCGAGCGGATCTGCGTCGCCGAGTCCGACGCGAAGACGTTGCGGATTCGGGTGCTGGACGAGATCCGGCAGGTCGTCGCCTTCGACTCCTACGTCTGGCTGCTCACCGATCCGCGGACGGCGGTGGGCTGCGCCCCGCTGGCCGACGTTCCATCGCTGCCCGACCTGCCACGCCTGGTGAAGTTCAAGTACCTCACCGACGTGAACAGATGGACGAGGCTGGCCGTCGACGGACCGGTCGCCCGGTCACTCACCGATGGCACGGGAGGAGATCTCGGAGCCGCCCCGGTGTGGCGTGAGGTGCTGTGCCGCTACGGCATCCGCGACGTGGCCTCGGTGGTCTTCGACGATCGATTCGGCTGCTGGGCATTCCTGGACCTGTGGCGGGATCAGACCGCGGTCCTGTTCGACGAGTCGGATTGTGACTTCCTGGCAGCGGTTGCCCCGCGGCTGACGCAGGCACTTCGACGCTGTCAGGCCACGACGTTCAGCGAACCGGCCGTCTCGCAGCGGCATGATCTCGGGCCGGTCGTCCTGCTGCTCGACGAGGACCTGAACGTCGTGAGTCAGACAGCGGCGGCGCAGGAGTGGCTGCAGGTCCTGATCCCCCGGGTCTCGGACCGACCGGTGATCCCGTCGAGCGCGTACAACGTGGCCGGCCAACTCCTGGCGCTCGAGGCGGGCGTCGACGGGCATGACGCGTTCTCCCGCGTCCATCTCGCCGAAGGCTTCTGGGTGACCCTGCGAGCCGCCCGCATCGACGTTGCGGCGGGCACCGGTCAGGCGGCAATCGCCGTGACAGTGGAGGAGTCCTCGCCGTTGGACCGGCTGGAAGTGTTCGTCCAGAGTTTCGCGCTGAGTCCGCGCGAGCGTCAGCTGATGGATTTGCTCGCCACCGGAATCGATACCCGCGACCTGGCGCGAAGGCTGATTCTCTCCGAGCACACAGTTCAAGACCACCTCAAGTCGATCTTCGCCAAGACCGGCGCGCGCAACCGGAACACGCTGCTGTCCCGAGCCCTTGGAGCGCGCGGAACTTAGGTAGCCGGATGCGGCGGTGGGCCGGCGGTCGTGGCGGCGGCCAGCAGTGCCCGGGCCGACCAGCGCATGAGGCGTACGGCGTCAGCCCGCGGCAAGCCCGCCACATCGATCAGCCAGACAAGTGCTTCGATCCCTACAGTGGCGCGGATCGCGAGCACCAGCGCGTGCAGATCGGCGTCCGTGAGCTCACCGCGCAGCGGCTCCAATGCTTCGGTGAACCAGCCGATGGCGCGACCCTGTCGCAACGGAAGGGCGGCCCGCTCGGCCGTCGTGCTCTCCAGCGACAGGCGGAGCATCGTGCGCTGCTGGGCCTCGGTGCCGACGATCAACTCGGTGAACGCGGCCACGACCGCGTCGAGTCGGGCGGCTGGGTCGGCCGGCGGTTCCGATGCCAGCAACGTCGTGGCACCCGTCTCCGGATGCGCCGCGGTCAGGAGGCTGCGCTGCGTCGGGAAGTAGCGGTACGCCGTCGTACGCGACACCCCCGCCTGTCGTGCGACCTGCTCCACGGTGGGCGTCTCGCCCGACGCGACGAGATCGCGAGCGGCGTCGACCAACGCCTCGCGGGTGCGCTGTTTCTGTGCCGTCCGGCCGCTGTCCTGGTAGGGGATTGACACGGATTAGATGGTACGGCAGTGTCCATCGTGGTACTTAGATCCCATAAAGGAGAGTGGCGCCATGATCGGGTCCGCAACTCCCACCGCCACCGTCCGCGCACAGGGAGAGGGTCAGCGGCGCTGGTTCTTCGGCGGCGGCGTACACACCTGGAAAGCGACGGAGGAGGAAACCGGGGGAGCGTTTTTGCTCTTCGAGGTGGAAATGGCGCTGGGCAAGCAAACGCCCCTGCACATCCATCCCGAGTCGGACGAGACGATGTACGTCGTCGCGGGCGAGATCCTCATGCACCTCGACGGCGCCGAGCACCGCATCGGTGCCGGCGGCACGGTCGTGGCTCCGCGGGGTGTCCCGCACGCGTTTCTGGTGCTGACGGACGCGACCCGGCTGCTCTGTCTGCACACCCCAGGGTGCTGCCAGGCCTTCTACTTCGGTGCTAGCGAGCCGCTCGAGGACGGGACCACCGTCAGCGGGGTCGTCGACATGGCTCGCGTCCAGGCCTCCGCTCGTGAGAATGGCGAGATCGAGATCCTCGGCCCGCCGCCGTTCCCCGCGCCGTAGCGCACGTCCACCGGACCCTGTGGTCAGCCGGCAGCCGGCCTTCGCTCCACGGGTCCGCTCATGATCATGAGTGTGGAATCGGGTGAAATCCCGCATCTCACCCTCATGATCATGAAACTCGTTGCCGGGCGGCGTCGCGGCCGGGCGGTCGTCTCGACGGACTAGGCGGGAGTTGTCCACAGGCTGGCTCTGCTCGCGTGGCGGCGTACGGTCCCCGGCTTTAGGCTTCCGGCACTCTCAGCGGGCGGGATGGGTGCGATGGCCGGGGCGACGAGCGCGATGGAGATCATCGACTCCGAGGTCCGTGAACTCATCCGCCGGCGTGGGCTGGATCCCGCTCGCAATCCCGGTCAGATCGGCAGTCTCGTCGACGAGGTCATCGCCGACTACGAGGATCGCTCGCTGTACTCGTCCCTGCCGCCGGTGGGCGACTCGAGGTTCGCCGCTCGGACGGTCCTCGACCAGGTTGCCGGATTCGGGCCGTTGCAGCGCTATCTCGACGATCCGGAGATCGAAGAGATCTGGGTCAACGAACC
>JACCXW010000131.1 GCA_013696785.1 Geodermatophilaceae bacterium
ACGAGACCGTGGAGGTCGGTGCTCAGCTGGCCACGATCGGCACCGCCTCCGACGACGAGCAGGACGCCGGCGACGAGCAGGACGCCGGCGAGGAGCAGGACGCCGGTGACGAGCCCGTCGACGGCGACAACTCCGTCGACGGCGACGACTCCGCCGACGGCCACGCCGAGGAGCCCGCCGACGAGAAAGCGCAGGCCCCGGCGGAGTCGCAGCCTCAGGGTGACCCGAGGTCCACGGACTCCCAGCAGGACGAGAAACCGGCCGACGAGAAGCCTGCGGACGGGCCCGGCGACGCCAAGCCCAAGGACGACAAGCCCAAGGACGACAAGCCCAGTGACGCCGCACCGGCGGCGAAGACTACCCAGCCTGCCGCCGATGCCGGCGGATCAGCCGCCTACGTGACGCCGTTGGTGCGCAAACTCGCCGCCGAGCACAGCGTGGACCTGTCGGTCGTGCGCGGCACCGGGGTCGGCGGGCGGATCCGCAAGCAGGACGTGCTGGCCGCCGCCAAGCCCGCCACACCGGAACCCGCCCCGACGGCTGCCCCGGCCGCGTCGGCAGGTACGGGTGCGGCACCGGCGGCGGCCAAGCTGGCCGCGACCGACCCGGCGGCGCTGGCATTGCGCGGCAAGACCGAGAAGCTGTCCCGGCTGCGCACCGTCATCGCCAAGCGGATGGTCGAGTCGCTTCAGATCAGCGCGCAGCTGACCACCGTGGTCGAGGTGGACATCACCGTGATCGCTCGGCTTCGTGCGCGGGTCAAGGCTGACTTCGAGGCCCGCGAAGGCGTCAAGCTGTCGTTCCTGCCGTTCTTCGCGTTGGCGGTCGTGGAGGCGCTCAAGGCCCATCCCAAGGTCAACTCTTCAGTGGACATGGACGCGGGGACGGTGACCTACCACGACAGCGAGAATCTCGGCATTGCCGTCGACACCGAGCGCGGGTTGCTCGTGCCCGTCATCCACGGGGCCGGCGATCTCAACCTGGGCGGGATCTCTCGCAAGATCGCCGACCTGGCCGATCGCACGCGGCGGAACAAGATCACCCCCGACGAGTTGAGCGGCGGCACGTTCACCCTCACCAACACCGGCAGCCGCGGCGCGCTGTTCGACACCCCCATCATCAACCAGCCGCAGAGCGCGATCCTGGGAACAGGGACCGTCGTGAAGCGGCCGGTGGTGATCGATCATCCGGACCTCGGCGAGATCGTGACCGTGCGCTCGATGATCTATCTGGCGCTGTCCTACGACCACCGGATCGTCGATGGTGCCGACGCCGCCCGGTTCCTGGTGAGCATGAAGCAGCGGCTCGAGGCGGGCGACTTCGAGTCCGCCCTAGGCCTCGGATGAGAGACGCGCTGTGAAAGTCGCCGTCACCGGCTCATCCGGGCTGGTCGGTTCGGCGCTCGTGCCGGACCTGCAGCGCCGCGGCCACGACGTGGTGCGCTTCGTCCGCCGGCCGACCCGATCGGCGGATGAGGTGCGGTGGAATCCCGCCGAGGGAGGCCTGGACCCTGCCACCCTGGCCGACGTCGACGCGGTGGTCCACCTGGCAAGTGTCAACGTGGGTGATCGGCGGTGGACGGACAAGCACAAGGCCGCGGTCCTCTCCAGTCGCATTGACGGCACGACGACGATCAGTACGGCGATGGCCGCCGCCGAACCGCGGCCGCGCGTCCTGCTGTCGGCGTCCGCGGTCGGGTGGTACGGCGACTGTGGGGACCGCGTCCTGACCGAGAAGGACCCCGCCGGGGACGGCTTGTTGGCAGACGTGGTCGTGCGCTGGGAGGCGGCGACGGCGGCTGCAGAGGACGCCGGCGTGCGGGTCGTGCACTTCCGCAGCGGCCTCATCTGCGCCCCGAAGGGAGGCCTGATGGGCCGGGTGCTCCCACTGTTCAAGCTCGGCCTCGGCAGTCGGCTCGGCGGCGGGGAGCAGTACTGGCCGCTGATCTCCTTAGTGGACGAGGTGTCAGGCATCAATTTCCTGCTGGACGCCGACATTCACGGTCCGGTGAACCTGACCAGCCCCGAGCCGGTGACCAACGCAGAGTTCACGCAGACGATGCGACGGGTGCTCCGCCGTCCGCCGGTCCCGCCCGTGCCTGGCTTCGCGCTCCGACTGGTTCTGGGTTCCGAGCGCGCCGACCAGATCGTGCTGACCGGGCAGCGCGCGGTCCCGAAGGTGCTCCTCGATCACGGCTTCGAGTTCGAGCATGCGACCGCCGAGGCGATCCTGCGCTACACCACCAACCGCTCAGCCTGACGCGTCGAGCCGCACCGCTGACGCGATCCGCCAGCCGGATGACGTGAGCCGTAGCGAAACCTCGACCCGGACTGCGCTGCGGCCGGCCTCCGCGCTGACGACCTGCAGGTCGCCGACGACGACGTACGGTCCGAAGGAATCCGTGACGACCAGCCTCACGTCAGGGGCACTGCCGGTGGCCGACTCGACCGACAGGACCTCGGGTTCGAAGCCGTCCACGTGCTGTCCCCGAGCCGCCAGCCGTTCGATCTCGGCGCGGTCGGCGGCGGCCTGGGCACTGTCCGCGGTGTAGACACCCGCCAACCGCTCCACGTCACCGGCGGCGAACGCGGCCGCTCGCCGCTCGTAAAGCGACGCCAGCAGCGGCAGCCAGCCCGCCGGGGCGCTCGGAACCGCGAACTCGTCTACCCCTTCCGGCTGGACGGTCGGAACTACCTCGGCGGCGGTGGAGGTCGCAGCCGGCGGCGCCGTGCCGTTGCTGCCCCAGCGCAGGCCGAGCAGTGCGGCCGCGGCAACGAAGAGGAGGATCACGGTCGTAGCCAGGAGATCCCGGCGGCGTCGGAGACCGGTGCGGACGGCCCGGCGCAGGCGGCCGGGTGGTCGAGGGGGCGCGGCGTGCGCAGGCCCGGCACCCTCGGCCCGGGGTACCCGAACGGCGTGCGTCAAGGCGCCGGTCGCATTCACCCTGACGCTCGCGCCGCCCGCGTCGGCCGGACCGAACTGCACCGCTTCCGGCAGGCAGGCGTGCCGCACGTCGAGGGCGAGTTCCGCGGCCGAGCCGCGAAGATGCGGTTGCACGGAGAGCGCCCGCGTCAGGACGTCGACGAGGTCTGCGGGGGCCTCGGGCGCCAGCCGCCGCAGGTCCGGGACCTCGCCCTCCGCAGCCGCTGCGAGGGCTGCGTCGGCGGTGGCGGCGTTCCACGGCGGAATTCCGGCCAGGGCGTGGAAGGCGACTGCTGCCAACCCGAACACGTCGGAGGCCGGTCCCGGCGCCGCTCCCCGCGCGACGGCAGGATCGACGTACTCCGGCGTGGCCTGGATGTCCGCGGCCTCACCGAGAACCCTGGCGATGCCCAGGTCGGTGAACACCGGTCGGCCGCGTTCGGTGAACAGGATGTTCGCCGGCGTCACGTCCGCGTGCACAAGACCCTCGTCGTGGGCGTAGGCCAGGGCAGCGGCCAGCGGAGCGATGATCGACACCACCTCTCCGGGGCGGAGCCGGCTACGGCGCGCCAGCAACGCGGCGAGACTGCCGCCGGGCAGGAAGTCGAGCACCAGGACCGGGTCGCCGCGGTCGCTGACCACCTCGCGCAGGCCGACCAGGTTGGGATGGCTGATGGCCGACAGCAATCGCGCTTCTCGCAGCTGACGTTCCCGGTTGCCCGGCGCGTCCCCGCGCAGCCACTTGAGCGCGACGGTCTCCTCGCTCACCTTGTGCCGGCACCGCCACACCTCGCCGGCTCCCCCGTAGCCGAGCAGCTCCTCCAGCCGGTAGTCACCCAGGTCTCTGGCCACCCGGTCAGGGTAGGAGGATCGGACGCCGGCCCGCTGGCGTTATCCACAGGCTCTAAGGTCGGGCCGGTGGCTCTTCCCGCGCACGCCGACGTCGTCGTCGTCGGTGCCGGTCTGGCCGGTCTCGTCGCCGCCCGGACGCTGTTGCGAGCCGGGATCGAGACCGTCGTCCTCGAGTCGGCCGGGATTGTCGGGGGTCGGGTCGCCACCGACGTCGTCGACGGGTTCCGGCTCGACCGCGGTTTCCAGGTGCTCAACACCGACTACCCGCGGGTACGCCGGGAGCTTGACGTCGGCGCCTTGCAGGTGCAGGCGTTCACGCCGGGCGCCCTCGTACACCTCGACGGCGCACTGCACCGACTGGCCGACCCGCGCCGACTGCCACTCGCGGCGCTGGACACGCTGTCCGCTCCGATCGGGTCGGTAGCGGACAAATTGCGGCTCGCCGCGATGGTCGGGGCGAACGCGGTCCTGCCGGTATCCCGACTACTTGCCCGGCCGGAGACCAGTGCATACCTGGCCGCCAAGGCCAGCGGCCTCTCCGATCAGATCATCGATCGATTCGTGCGTCCGTTTCTCTCCGGCGTGCTGCTCGAGGACGGCTTGGAGACGTCCAGCCGGTTCGTCGACATGGTGTGGCGCTCCTTCGCCCGCGGCACCGTAGGCGTTCCGGCGTACGGGATGACGGCGATACCGCGGCAGCTCGCCGCCGATCTGCCCGACGGCGCGCTGCACCTGGACACCGCGGTGCTGTCGGTACGGCCCGGCGGCGTCGACACCGGCTCCGGCTCCATGTCGTGCGGGGCCGTCGTCGTGGCGGCGGACCCTGTGACGGCAACGACGCTGCTGCCCATGCTGGGCGAGCCGCCCTTGATGCGGGCGGTGACGACGTACTACCACGCCACCCCGTCGCCGCCAGTGCGTGAGGCGATCCTGGTGCTGGACGGTGAACGATCCGGACCCGTCGTGAACTCGATCGTGCTCACGAATGCCGCGCCTTCGTACAGCGGCGACGGCCGCGCCCTCGTCAGTAGCTCGGTGCTCGGAGTCGATCCTCCCGATGAAGCCGCCGTACGCCGACATCTCACCGTCCTCTATGGACAGTCCATTGAGGACTGGGAGCTGATCGACGCTGTACACGTGCGACAAGCGCTGCCGGCCGCGGTGCCGCCACTGGGCAATCTGCGCGAGCCCGTGTCCCTCGGCGACGGGCTCTATGCCGCCGGCGACCACCGTGACACACCGTCGATCCAGGGCGCGATGGCCAGCGGCGCGCGGGTCGCCCGTGCCGTCCTCCACCAGCTGAGGCACTGATGGCTGAGCTGGCCGAAGGCACCAAGGACGCGGAGTTCGAGGATTTCCGGTCGCTGTTGTTCGGTGTCGCGT
>JACCXW010000167.1 GCA_013696785.1 Geodermatophilaceae bacterium
CGATACGTCGGCTACGCGCGGTAGGTGCGGGCCGAAGCCGACGCCATCATCGTCACCAACGGTACCCAGCAGGCCCTTGAACTGATCGCCCGCGTCCTCATCACCGCGGGGGATGTCGTGGCCGTCGAGGAACCGGGTTACCGACCGGCGCGCGACCTGTTCGCGTCACTCGGCGCCCAGGTGGTCGGTGTTCCGGTCGATCGGGAAGGGCTCGTGGTGGATCTCCTTCCCGCGAAGGCCCGGCTCGTATATTCGACGCCGTCGCACCAGTTCCCGCTCGGTACGCCGATGTCCCTTGCCCGCCGTGCGGCGCTGCTGGCGTGGGCGCAGCGGCAGGACGCCGCCGTGATCGAGGACGACTACGACAGTGAGTTTCGTTTCTCCGAACGACCGCTGGAACCGTTGCAGAGCCTCGATACGACCGGTCGGGTGCTGTACGCCGGGACGTTCTCCAAGACGCTGCTGCCCTCGCTGCGGATCGGCTTCCTCGTTGCCCCGCCGACGCTGCGCTCCGCGCTGCGCGCCGCCAAGCAGCTGAGTGACGGGCACGGGCAGATCGCAACGCAGGCGGCACTGGCCCGTTTCATGGACGAAGGGCAACTCGCGCGGCACATCCGCAAAGCGGCCCGGGTCTATGCCGCCAGCCACGCTGCGATCCTGGCGACGATGGACGCAGGTCTGGCCGACCAGCTGGAACTCGTGCCGTCCGCGGCCGGCCTGCACATGACCACCCGTCTGCGTCGCGGCGGCAAGGCGGTCGACGGGGTCGCCACGGTCGACAAGGTGGTCGCCGCGGCCCGCGAGCGCGGGATCGCGATCGAGTCACTCGCCAGCTACTGCCACGATGCGCCGGCGCAGGCCGGTTTTGTGATCGGCTACGGTGCGATCCGCTCTGACAGCGTGCGTGAGGGACTTGCCAGGTTCGGCGTGTTGCTTCGCCGTGAGAACGCCGCCTCGTAGGCCAGGGCGGTCAGTGCCACCGCAACGCCGAGCAGAACGTGGCGTCCGGTGAGCACCAGGAGGCCGGTGACCGCAACGAGCGAGACGACGGCGCCGGCGTGCGCGAGCGTCCCGGGCGGCAGCAGTCGCACCGCAGCCGCCGTACCGACGACGTACACCAGCGTGAACGACCCGGTGACCAGCAGGACCGACGCCTGTAAGTCGGTGCCGACCACGGCTGTCGTGAGCAATGCCAGCAGCGCCAGTGCGGTGATCACGGCCAGGGAGCGGCGTGGCACCTCGCCGGCGCCGCTGCCCTTGGCGAACCAGCGCGGGAACGCGCCGTCGCGACCTAGTGCGGCACCGAGCCTGGCGCCGCCGCCGAAGTACGCGTTGATGGCGCCGACGGTCAGGAGCAGCGCGATGACCGTCGTGACCCCACGGGCGGGCTCGCCGAGGCCGATTGCGAGCAGATCGGCCAGTGGCGCCTGGCTCGATGCGGTTTCCGGGCCGAGCACCATCAGGCTCGAGAGGACCACGCCGAGGTACAGCACGCCGATGACGACCACAGCGATTACGGTCGCCCGCGGGATGTCCCGACGCGGGTTGCGATAGTCCGAAGACAGCGAGGTCACCGCCTCCCAGCCGGCAAATCCCCATACCAGCAGCGCCGCCGCCGGGCCGATCGCCGACCACCCATGCGGCGCGAAGGGGGTCAGGTTGGACACCAGAGCTTGCGGTCTGGCGGCCGCCATCGTGATCAGCAGCAGGCCGGCCAGCACGGCCGCCAGGCCCAACTGCACCTGCCCCGAGATCCGCACGCCGTACAGGTTCATGACGGCGACGGTCACGATCAACGCGGCGGCGGTCACCAGCGTCGTGGTCCGGCCGCCGCCAACCGTGTCTCCGACGTACCCGCCGACGAACATGGCCGCGGGGGGTGCACCGACGGGGATGGCGAAGTAGAAGCACCAGCCGACCATGGTCGCCGCCTTGGTACCGAAGGCCATGCGGACGTACGTCGACACGCCACCCCCGTCCGGGTACCGCGCGCCGAGCGCGGCGAACGTCCCAGCCAGCGGTACGGACAGCAGGATCAGTGCCAACCAGGCAAGGATCGATGCAGGTCCGGCGATTCCGGCAGCCAGTGACGGCAGCGAGATCACACCGGTGCCAAGGACGGCGCCGATGGTCAGTGCGGCGCCCTGCGGAACCGTCAGTCCCGGGGCGCTCGTCATGCGGGTCATGGCCGTCTTCCTCGGGCAGGAGCACGCTGTCAACCCGAAGCTACGGCGGCGATTGGCCTGACAAGAGCGCCAAGTCAACGTCGGCCAATAGGACCATTTCGTGCGATGACGCATGGTAAGAAGCGGGAGGAATCGCCGCTCGCTCCCTCTCGGCCGTTCTGGTCGTACCGTTGGCCGCGCCGGTGGCCACTGCGTGCGGAACGTTCCTGGTGGACGGCCGGGTCGAGGACCGCCTAGTTCTCACGGTTGCCGATCTGCGCCAGGACTTCCTGCGGCAGGAGATCGTGGTGAGCTTTGTGTCCGGTGAGAAGCGGGAGCGGCACGTCTACCTCTACCGCAGGCGTGACGGTCGGCCGCCTGCCACCGCCCCGGACCGGACCGGACGTAATGATGATGTCGGACTTGCACCGCCCCGTCGTCGATGATCATTGGAGATGACCGGCCAGAACCGGCGGGATCCCGAGATCACGACCTGGAAGCACACGGCTAGAGGCTCAGCACCAGCCGAAGGCCGGTCTCGAGCGAGCGCATCGATACAGCGGCGATGTCGCCGATCTTGGTGTCGAGCACCTGGCGATCCAGCGTGAGCAGTTGAGCATCTGCCAGGGCGTCGAGATGGGCCGTGACCGGGTCCTCGCCGTGGCTTTCCAAGAATCGCTCGAGAGCACGCGGCGGGCACCCGTCACGGATATGTGAGTACGGCGGGTGGCGGCGTTTGCATCCCGTTGGCGAGGACCCAGCGCGCCCGCGAGCGGCTTTCAATGGGCGGCGCCCCACCCGTAAGCCTCTCTAGGAGTGTCCATGGCCGATCTGGCCTTCATCGTGCTGACCCTCGCCGTCTTCGCCCTGCTCGCAGTCGTCGTCCGCGGGCTGGAGCGGGTGTGAGCGTCGCAGCGAACGCGGTCGGGCTCGTTCTCGCCGTGCTGACGTTGGGGTACCTCATCACCGCCTTGCTCTTCCTGAGCGGTTCTGATGAACGGAACCGTCGCGGGCTGGCTTCAGATCGCGGTGCTCGTCGCCGCCGTCGTGGCCGTCCACCGGTCACCGTCGACCTCGGTGAGCACAAGGTGACTCGCGACGGCGTACCGGTCCGGCTGACGCCGACGGAGTGGTCGATCCTTTCGATCCTGCTGCGCAATCCAGGCAAGCTGGTCAGCCAACGCCAACTCCTGCAGGAGGTGTGGGGACCGGCCTACCGCGAGGAGACGAACTACCTGCTCTATCACCTGGCCAAGCTGCGGCGGAAGCTGGAGGCCGACTCCGGCCACCCGCGTTACCTGCTGACCGAAGCCGGAATGGGCTACCGCTTCCAGCCCTGAGGGCTAGCTAGCCGCCGGCCATGGCGCCCACGACGAGGTACGGCTCTGTGCCGTCCACGACTGCTTTGGGCAGCGGCGCGTCCATCGACTCGTGGGAAAGGTCCTCCTCGCACGCGTAGAACCGGACGAAGG
>JACCXW010000141.1 GCA_013696785.1 Geodermatophilaceae bacterium
CTCGCCCTGCTGGCTGCGTCGGCGCTACGCCGGTCGGGTCACCGAGGGGCGGCGGCTGTCGTCACCGGGCTGGGCGTGGGTGCCGCAGCCGGGGCGGTCGGCACCGGGCTGATGGATCCGCTGCCGCCGCTCAGGCCGTAGCGACCGCCGTACCGGAGGCTTGCGTCAGCTCTGCGAACGCGTCCATGAGCCGTCCCGTGATCGGACCCGCCCGTCCGGTGCCGATCCGGCGGCCGTCGACCGCGACGACCGGCGTCAGGCCGCCCATCGTCCCGGTGACGAACACCTCGTCCGCCGTGTAGACGTCGGTGAGCGTCCAGTCGCCGATTTCGGCTGCGATTCGGGTACCGGCGCAGAGGTCCAGTACGGCGGCCCGGGTGATGCCTTCGGGGCAGGCGCGGGTGGTCGGCGTACGCACATGGCCGCCGGCGACGACAAAGACGTTCGTAGCGTTGGTCTCGGCGATGAAACCGAGGTCGTCGAGCATCAGCGCGTCATCGGCGCCGGCCACGTTCGCTTCGATCTTGGCCAGGATCGAGGTGAGCAGGTTGTTGTGGTGGATCTTGGGATCCAGCGAGTCGGGCCGCGACCGCCGCACGCTCGACGTCACGAGGCTGATACCGGCGGAGTCGTAGACCGGCGACTTGTACTCCGCCAGCACGATCAGCGTGGGTCCGCTCGTGTTCAGCCGCGGATCCATACCGCTCGTGACCTTCACGCCACGGGTCAGCGTGAGCCGGATGTGTACGTCGTCGCGCATCCCGTTGGCCTCGAGCGTGCGCCTGATCTGCGCCACGATGTCGTCGTACGGCGGGATGTCGGTAAAGGCGAGCGCCTGCGCGGACCGCCGCAGCCGTGCCAGGTGCTCGGCGAGGTGGAAGATGCGGCCGTCGTACAGGCGCAGCCCTTCCCACACCGCGTCGCCGCCCTGGACGACGGAGTCGAACGGACTGACCCGGGCCTCGTCGCGATGGGTGAGGCGGCCACCGACGTTGACGATCAGGTCGCGATTGCGCTCGTCGAAGCTCTGCAGCATCCGCCCTCCTAGGCGATCAGCCGGTGCTCGGCCATGGTGTCGTAGTAGGCCTGACAGCGCTGCAACAACGATCGAAGCGAGACCGGGACGTCCACTGCGGATGCTCGGGGCCGATCGAATCCGGTCGATGCCCAGACGCCGGCGTACCAATGTTCGCCCCAGACCCCGTCGGTCGACCGTGGACCAGCCGGCCAGTTCAACATCGCCGGGTCGTAGGTGATGCCCAGTTCCGCGCAGAGCCGGCTGAGTGTCGCTGCCGGATTCCGGAGCAGGTCGTGGGCGTCGACGACAGGCCCGCCGAACCGCTCGAACAGCTCGAGTTGCCGAAGTAGGCCCACGTCCTCGAGGGTCGGCTCGCCACGGACTTTCGAGTAGGACAGCAGCACCTCTGCCGGCTCGCGGATCAAGAAGGCGTGCCGCAAACCGTCCATGGTGGACAGATCGATTTCGGGCAGCATGTGGTGGGTCATGTGTTTCTGGAACAGCACTGTCTTCCCGTCCGGAATGGATTGTCGCGTCAGGCCGTCGACGACCGTGCGCCAGTCGGTCGACTGGCTGGCCAGCACGTCGTCCCGGCCGGGATGAGGCAGGCCGGTTCGGTCCAGGTAGAACGCGTAGAACGGCTCATCCACGACGTGACAGTCGGGACGGCTGCCCCACGATCGCATCAGCGCCGTGCTGAGGTTGCGCGGACCTGACCACATGGCGACCCGCCGAATCCCTGTGTCCGTACGGTCGGCCGCCGTACCGCTCACCGGTGCTCTGCCAACATGCAGCCAACCTACCGAGCGTGTTGGACCGGGTCAGCCGTGATCCGCCATACTGACTCGCGAGTCAGTATGGCCAGGCGTCGAAAGGCTGGGGGATGTCCCCGAAGTTGCAGGCGGCGCTGCCGAGGCGGCACTACATCGACCCCACCGCGTACGCCGAGGAACGCGAACGCGTGCTGCTCCGCTCCTGGTCCTGCGCCGGTCGCCTCGACGAACTCGGTCTCGCCGAGCCGGGAACGGCGCAGCTGATCCCGGCTCGAGCCGTCGCGGTTGGCGTGCTCGGGGAGTCCATCATCGTGGGGGTGACAGCCGACGGCGGCCTGCGGGCGAACTACAACGTATGCCGGCACCGCGGTGCCCAACTCATCGCGCACGACCCGGCCCAAGCGCCGGTCCAGCGATCGGCGCGGGTGTGGCGCTGCCCGTACCACTCGTGGACGTACGACCTCGGCGGCCGGCTGGTGCACGCACCACACACCAACGACCTCGACGTCGACCCGGTGGCGTTCGGCCTGCACCCGGTCGGAGTTGGAGCGTGGGGTGGATTCCTGTGGCTGCGCCTGGATGGGTCCACGGAATCCCTGGCCGAGGCGCTGGTCCCGCTCGCGCGGCGGCTGGCGAACTACCCGTTGGACACCCTGCGAGTCGGATACCGCGCGACGTACGACGTCCGCGCCAACTGGAAGGTGATCGCGGAGAACTACAACGAGTGCTATCACTGCGGCCCGGTGCATCCTGAACTGACCCGGCTCGTCCCGGCCTTCGCCGGTGGCGGCGCGGATCTGGACTGGGAGCGCGGCATCGAACACCGGCCGGGAGCATGGACGTTCACCACGACGGGCACGAGCGCCCGCGCTCCATTCCCCGATCTCGACGCCGACGAACGGGTGCGGCACAAGGGGGAACTCGCCTACCCGACGCTGTTGCTGTCGGCCGCTGCCGAACACGTTGCCGCGTTCCGGCTCGAGCCGCTCGCCGTCGACCGGACCCGGATCACCTGCGAGTTGCTCTTCGCGGCCGACGAGGTGCGGCGCCCGGCTTTCGACCCGACCGACGCCGCGCAGCTGTGGGAGCTCGTGAACTCACAGGACTGGGCGATCTGTGAGTCCGTGCAACGCGGCATCTCCTCCCGCGCCTACACCCAAGGCTGGTACGCGCCGCTGGAGGATGCCAGCCTGGACATCCGGCGGTGGCTGCTGCCTCGACTCGTAGGGTCGGCCGATGTCTAGCTTCGACGTGGCAGTCGTCGGGCTGGGCGCGCTCGGCAGTGCCACGGTGGCCGCCCTGGCCCGGCGCGGGGCCAGCGTCGTAGGTATCGAGCAATTCGAGCTCGGTCACGGCCGCGGCGCCTCGCACGACACGAGCCGGATCCTGCGGCACAGCTACCACACCCCGGCGTACGTCGCGCTGACCAAGGAGGCCTACGCGGACTGGGCGGCGCTGGAGCTGGCCTCCGGAACGACGTTGGTCACGACGACCGGAGGACTCGACCTGTTCCCGGCGAACGCGGCGATCCCGATGAGCGACTACGTGGCGGCCATGGACGCCGAGGGCGTCCGCTACGAGGAGCTCGACACGCCCGAGGTCAGCAGCCGTTGGCCCGGCCTCCACCCCCCCGCCGGGACGCTGGCCCTCTACCAAGCCGACGCGGCCATCGTGCCGGCCGGTCGCGGCACCCTTGTCTGCCAGCACCTGGCCGCGACCCATGGCGCAAACCTGGTGACGGGGACGCCGGTCACGGGGATCAAGCCGAGCCGGACGGGGATCGAGGTGCTGACGCGGCGCGGCAGCTTCTCGGTGGGTTCGGTGGTCGTCACCGCTGACGCGTGGACGCAGTCCCTGCTGGAGCCGTTCGGCGTGCGGCTCGGGTTGACCGTCACCGAGGAACAGGTCAGCTACTTCGCGCCGCAGCGGCCACAGGACTTCGCCGTCGGGGCGTTCCCGGTGTGGATCTGGATGGACGACCCGTCCTTCTACGGATTCCCGGCCTACGGTGATGCGACGGTGAAGGCGGCGCAGGACTGCGGTGGCCCGGTGGTCAGCGCCGACCAGCGGTCCGGACGCGCGGACCCCGAGATGCTGAGGCGGCTGACCGACTTCCTCGCCATGCTCGCGCCGGGAAGCGGGCGGTCGGTCGGTTCGAGACGCTGCCTCTACACCCTCACCCCGGACCGCGACTTCGTGCTGAGCCCCATCCCCGAGGAGCCGCGAGTCGTCGTCGGCCTCGGGGCGGCGCACGGGTTCAAGTTCGCCCCGACGTTCGGACGGCGGCTGGCCGACGTCGCGCTCGGCGGCGTACCCGGCCCCGAACTCGACCCGTTCCGGCTGGACCGGCCGGCGCTGCGCGATCCGTCGCACACGTCGAAGTGGCTGGTCTGAGATGCCGACGAGAACGGCAGGGCGGGACTGTCACCGCAGCGCGTCCGGGTGGACGGCGAGCTGGGCGGCGGCGTACTCCCGCGTCCACGTCTTGAGCAGCGTGCGGCTGAGCCGGCGATGCACGGTGGCCTGGACGGACAGCCCGTCCATGAGCGAGGTGATGCGGCGCGCGGCCGAGTCCGGGTCGGCACACACGAACGCGCCGGTCTCGACCCCGGAGGCGATGGTGGCCGCGATCGCGTCGGTCCAACGCTTGTCGAGGGTCCGGCAGTGCGTGCGAAGTTCCGGGTTGCGCAGCGCCTCGGCCCATGCGTCAACCCACAACGTCCAGCCGGGGGCCGCCCCTTGCGGCGCGTACAGGGACAGGATGCGCCGTAGCCGCTCCGTGTCGGTGCCCGGTTGCGCCATGGCCGCGCCCAGCCGGTCGAGGTCACGGCCGACGGCGTGGTCGAGTGCAGCGGCGAGCAGCCGCTCTTTGGAGTCGAAGTGATAGAAGACCAGGGCCGTACTCACCCCGAGCGCCTTGGCGACATCGCCCACTCTGGTCAGCCCGAAGCCGCGCCGGGTCACCTCCGCGACGGCGGCGTCGAGGATCTCCTCGCGGCGTACGTCGACGCGCCTGCGGACCACCGCGTCAACCTACTGCCGCCGCACCGGTCCATCTCGCAAACGGCCGCACCGGTCGATCCCGAGGCGCTGGGCCGGTCGCTGCGGCCGTTCGGCGAGTCGACGATGCTGCCCGCGACGGCGTACACGAGCGAGGACATGCTCGCGTGGGAACGGCGGCGGCTGTTCGCCGGAACCTGGACCTGCCTCGGCCGGCTCGAGGACCTGGCGGCGGAGGTCACGCAGCGCGCAGTAGTGGTCGGGGACATCTCGGTGCTACTCACGTTTCCCGGCGGGCAGGCGCGCGCGTTCGCCAACACCTGCCGGCACCGCGGCCACGAACTGCTCTCGGGGTCCTCGGCCGGCAAGGTCGTTCAATGTCCGTATCACTCCTGGGCGTACGGGCTGGACGGTACGCTGCGCGGAGCGCCGGGTTTCCGCGGCGTGGAGTCCTTTCACCGCGAGGACTTCCCGTTGGTCGGACTGCCATGCGAGACCTGGCACGGGTGGGTCTTCGTGAACGCCACCGGAGATGCGGCTCCGTTCACCGAGTACGTCGGGGCGCTGGCCGGGATCGTCGCGCCGTACCGGCCCGAGACGTTGCACCTACGAGCCAGGCACAGCTATGACGTCGCTGCCAACTGGAAGGTGGTGTGCGAGAACTACCACGAGTGCTACCACTGCCCGCAGATCCATCCGGAGCTGTGCCGGGTGACGCCGCCGGCCTCCGGCGACAACTACACACTCCCGGGCGCCTGGGTGGGTGGATCGATGGACCTGCACTCGGAAACGATGTCGCTGACCGGCCGGTCCGCGGCCCCTCCGCTGCCCGGCGCTCCACCGGGCCGGGTCGAGTACCTCGGCCTGATGCCGAACCTGCTGCTGTCCCTGCATCCCGACTACGTGATGACGCACCGGCTCGTCCCGCTGGCGCCCGGACGGACCTGGATCGAGTGCTCCTGGTACTTCGGGGCCGCCGACGTCGATCCGGCGTACGCGGTGGAGTTCTGGGATCTCGTCAATTCCCAGGACTGGCGGGCCTGTGAATCGGTGCAACGCGGGCTCGCCTCGCCGCACTTCCGGCCGGGGCCGTTCGCCCCCAACGAGGACGCCGTGCACCGCTGGGCGACGATGGTGGGACGGGCGTACCGAGGCATCCCGCCGCAGTGTCAGGACACCGCCTGAGTCGGGCGATCGCGGCCGACCCCGCTGCGCTCACACTAAGGAGCGGACGCGGAGGTCCGGGAGGGTCTCGGCGAGGACGTCGAAGTCGCGGTCTCGGTGGACGATGGTGGCTCCGGTGCGAAGTGCAACAGCCGCGATCAGGCAGTCCTGTCGGTGCCGCTCGAAAAGTGAGCAGTTCTGACGCGGCGGGTTCTAGTCAACGTCGCAACACGGACGGATTATTGGAGGCTAGCAGCGCTCCGAACAGCTCGGCCGGTGCGTGATCGTGCAGGACGAGTCGTGGGCGCTTGTTGAGCTCGTCCTCGACCGCCAGCAGGTGTGCTGGTGAGTGGATGCTCAGATCGGTGCCTTTCGGGAAGTAGTCGCGCAGCAGCCCGTTCATGTTCTC
>JACCXW010000207.1 GCA_013696785.1 Geodermatophilaceae bacterium
ACCCGGAGAACGCCGCCGAGGTCTCGCGTTGGTGACACCCGACATCCCAGCGATGAGCCGAGAGCGGGTGAGCATCGCAGCGAGCGCTAGCGAGCGAGGAGCGGAGCGAGCGGTGCGCGCAGCGCACGAGGCGGGCCAGCAATGAGCGGACGCGCGGTCGTCACAGGGATGGCGCACGCCGTACCGGCGACGGTGACCCAGGACGCGCTGTGGGACGGCTTCTTCGACCGCTACTACGGCGGCAAGGCGGTGGCACGGCGGCTGTTCGCCGCCGCCGGGGTCCGGACCCGGCACGCGGTCGCGAATCCGCTCGACGAGGACCTGTCGCAGTGGAGCACCGGAGCGCGGATGGCCCGGTACGTCGCGGAGTCGATGCCGCTGGCCAAGCAGGCGGTGAGTCAGGCACTGGACGTCGCCGGACTCGCCGCCGGCGATGTCGGCCTGTTCGCGGTCGCCTCGTGCACCGGCTACAGCACCCCCGGCGTGGACATCCGGTTGGCGCGGGATCTGGGGATGAGCACGGACCTGCAGCGTCTCTTCGTCGGGCACATGGGCTGCTACGCCGCCGTACCGGCGCTCGGGGCGGTCTCGGACTTCGTCGCCGCCCGCGGCCGGCCCGCGGTGCTGCTGTGCCTGGAACTGACCAGCCTCCACGTCCAGCCACCGTCGGATGACATCGACCAGATGGTCTGCCACTCACTGTTCAGCGATGCGGCCGCTGCGCTCGTGGTCGAGCCGGGCGCCGTCGACGGGTTCGAGGTCGACGGGTTCGAAGTCGACGGGTTCGAGGTCTTGGACGTGGTCGCCCGCACCGATGCGTCCACCGCCGATCACATGACCTGGGACGTGACCGACCTCGGCTTCCGGATGGGGCTCTCGGCCCGCGTCCCCGACGTACTTGCTGGGCATGTCCTGTCAGTCGTCACGGGAATGCTCGATCGACACGGTCTGTCCATCCAAGACGTCGGCGCCTGGGCCGTGCACCCTGGCGGGCCGCGGATCCTGGATGTGGTGGGGCAGCGGCTCGACCTGGACGCGGAGCTGCTGCAGCCCTCCCGGCGGGTGCTGGCCGAGCACGGCAACTGCTCGTCCGCGACCGTTCTGCTCGTCCTGTCCGAGCTGGCACAAGACGTCGCTCCGGGAGAGCACGTCGTGATTATGGCCTTCGGCCCTGGCCTGACCCTGTACGCCGCACTGCTCCGCCGCGGCACAGTCTGACGGCCTGCCGCATCCGTACCCGAACGTACCGGTCTCCGTAGGCACCACGGATGTCTGCCGCAACTCCCGGGATCAGGCTGTTGGCATGCATTCAACCGAGGGATGTCGAGTGAACCAGCAGCGGCAGCCCGACGTCGCGATCCGAGCCTGCTCTTGTGCTGGCCGACTCGCGCGCCCCACAGTGGTCACTGCACGGGGCTCCTGAGGAGCACACGGATGTCCATTGCCACCAATCGAACGTCGTCGGCCGCTGCCACCCTGGCCGGAATTCTGGTCGCCGGTGCCATGGTCGCACTGACCATCGGCGTCTACGCCGGGGTGCACGAGCCCGCCGGCCGGCCGCTGGTGACGCTCGGCTTCTCCGGCATGTTGCAGATGAAGGCATGGCTGACCACAGGCGCCTCCGTCCTGTTGATCGTCCAGCTCACGACGGCGATGTGGATGTGGGGGCGGCTGCCGGGGGTCACCTCGGCCGCGCCACCGTGGGCCGGCCCGCTGCATCGGTGGAGTGGTACGACGGCATTCGTGCTGACCGTCCCGGTCGCGCTGCACTGCATCTGGGCGCTCGGCTTCGCCACCGGTGACCTGCGGGTGACAGTGCACAGCATCGTGGGCTGCCTGTTCTACGGCGCGTACGCGGCGAAGATGCTGGCACTGCGAACCCGAGGTCTGCCCGGCTGGTCGCTGCCGGTGCTCGGCGGGAGCGTGTTCACGGCGCTGTTGCTGTTGTGGCTCACCGCCGCACTGTGGTTCTTCACGCGCTCCGGCGTACCGCTGATCTGAGGGAGTGGACGTGACCGACGAAGGGGTGTCCCGACGATCCATCCTGGTCGGCGCTGCCGTGACCTCGGCCGCCGGGGTGGCCGGCTATGCGGTGGCAGCCAGTAGCGACGCGGCCGGTGCCAAGTCGATCCGGGCAGCAGCCAACGGCGACGGCGCGGGGGACGCGGCCGGCACCAGGCTGGCCGCATTGGCCGACATCCCGGCCGGTGGCGGGCTGATCCTCGACGAGGCGGGCATCGTGCTGGCCCGCACCGACGGCGACGAGGTACTGGCGTTCTCCGCGACCTGCACCCACCAGGGCTGCACGGTCACCTCGATCGAAGACGGAGTCATCGTCTGTCCGTGTCACTTCAGCCGCTTCGATCTCGCGACCGGGGAGCCGGTGTCGGGCCCCGCACCCCGGCCGCTGCCACCGGTCACCGTCGAGGTACGCGGCCCAGACGTCTTCACCAGTTGAGGGAGGTGCCATGCAGTGGTCCCGTTCGTTGCCGACACTCATCTGGCTCGCTGCGGTCGGGTTCGCCTTCGGAGCACTGATCGCGCTGTCGTAGCGTCTGCCACGTGCCGGATCCCGTCGAGCAGCTCATCGAGGTTGGCCGCAAGGTCGTCGCCACGCGTCTCGTCGTCGGGTCGGGTGGCAACCTGTCCGCGCGTGCGCCCGACGGTGACACGTGCTGGGTGACCGGTGCCGGTACCTGGCTGGACGAGCTGAGCACCTCGTCGTTCTCGCTCGTCCGGATCTCCGACGGGGCGGTTCTCTCCGGGCATCCTGAGCCGTCTACCGAGGTGCTGCTGCACCTTCTGAGCTACCAGGCCCGCCTGGACGCGAACGCACTCATCCACCTGCACCCGCAACTCTCGGTGCTGCTCGACGCGATGGGCCACCAGATCCGGCTCGTGACCACCGACCACGCCTTTTACGTCCGCGAGGTGGGACGGGTGCCCTGGTACCGGCCCGGGACGGAGGAACTCGCTCGGGCCGCGGCAGCGGCGGTCACCGGCGGCTGCAACTGCGTGATCCTGGCCCAGCACGGCTGCTCGGTGCTCGCCGACACCGTCGAGCTGGCGCACAAGCGGGTGCTGAACCTGGAGGAGGCCGCGCGGGCGACGTACTCCGCGCTGCTGCTCGGCGGCCCGGTCCCGGAGTGTCCCGCGGAGTTCATGCACGACCCAACCCCGGCGTGATGGGGTTCGGCCGGCCAACCGCGCCGTGATCATGGGATGCGGCCGGTCAGGACCGGCGAATCCCATGATCATCGCCGAGGGGTCAGGGCTTCTCGGCGGCAGCGCGCGCTTCGGCGCCGGTCTCGCCCGCGTATCCGGCGTCCTGCCCCGAAACCCGGCCGACGAACTCCTGGCTCTCGCCGGTCCCCGTCGTACTGCCCGCGTCCGCACCGTCGGCGTCCGGGTCGCCACCGGTCTCCCGCGAGTTGGCCAGCGCCTCGTCCTCGTCGACGTCGGCCTCGCGATCCTCGGCTGCGTCCCGGGTTGTGTCTTCTGCGGCGCTGGCGCTGTCGGAGCTCATGGCTCGCACGCTACTACCGGCGGCGGCGGGGTCTGCCCCACGTCGGCCGATAGTCAGCAGTACCCGCTTGGGCATGCTGGCCCGGTCAGCCGCCGGCTGACCAGGATCCGTCCGGCCAGAACGGCCATTCCTCGAACCGGGTGACCCTGCCTTCGGAGTCGAACCACGCCAGCCAGAGATCTTGGTACTCCTGACGGAGCGGTTCGCCGTACCGGACGAGGACGTGCGCGACGCTGATGTCGCCGTCGACGGCGAGCACGGTGGCCAGCATCGTGAACACCTCGTCCGGCCCGTCCCGTTCGGCCTCCCAGTCTGCTTCGATCGCGGGAAGGCCGTGCAGCGGCTCGGCGTACGGCGAATGCCGGTACGTCGCCTCCACCGCGAACAGCTCGTCCAGAGATGCGGTTCCCGGGCTGCGCCACGCCCGCTCATATCCGTTGAGCCAGCGCTGGAATCCGTCCCGGTCCACGTCGCCGACGCTAGCGTGTCTGCTCGAGCACGTTGAGTGAACCGCAGTGGGGTGCACCGCGTGTACCAATCAGCGCCACCGGGGCGCGCGGAGCTGGGGGAACAATGAGGCGTGTGTCGGGGTGCGCGGCGGCGGCCGGCGTATTGGTCGCGGGAGTACTGGTCCTGCTGCCGGTGGGCGGCGCCACCGCCGCCGACCTGGGCGACGGGGGCAGGTTCGACACCTGGGCCGGTTACCAGGTCGGCCGATTCCCGGTCGAGGCCCTGGCGGGGGACTTCAATGGGGACGGCGCGCCCGATGTCGCTTGGGTGCGCAACGACTTCTTCGAGAACACGCTGAGCGTCACCTACAACCTCGGTGACGGGACCATGAGCGACCCGAGGAACTTCCCGACGTCGGCGGGCAGCGCCACCGACGGCGTGGCCACCGACCTGGACGGCGACGGAAATCTGGACGTCGCCGTCGTCGCTGAGGGTGCATGCCTGTGCAACGACATCATCGATCTGTACCTCGGCGACGGCACCGGCGACTTCGTCCAGACCACGGCCACCGGCGGTGAGGCACCGCACGGAATCGCGGCCGGAGACCTCGACGCGGACGGCGATCAGGATCTCGCCGTGACGAACTACTGGAGTGAAGACGGAACCGTCAGCGTGCTGCTCAACAACGGCGACGCGACGTTCGAAGCGGAGGACATCTACCAGGTCGGCACCCGCCCGAACGGGATCGTGATGTCGGACATCGACGGCGACGACGACCTCGACGTCGTGGCTGCCGCAGCCGGGTTCTCCGGCACGGAACTGGCGCTGTACCCGCTGGAGAACGCGGGTGACGGCACGCTCACCGAAGCGGCGCCGCAGGAGATCAACCAGCAAATGGGGGACCCCGTCCTAGCCGCAGGTGACCTCGACGGCGACGGTGACGAGGACCTGGCGCTCGCAGGGATCGGCACCGACAACCACTTCTTCCTGTTCAACAACGGAGCGGGCAGCTACACGCCCACCACCAACAGCACCGGTGGGTTCAGTTCCGGCGACCTCGAGGTCATCGACCTCGAACCTGACGGCGACCTGGACGTGGTGAGTGCGACATTCGGCTCCAGCCAGGCCGGGGACATCACCGTCTTCCGTAACGCGGGAGGCGGCACCTTCACGGCAGAACGCCTGGACTCCAGTCAGCAGCCGATGGGTCTCGCGGTCGCCGACTTCACCCGCGACGGCATCAACGACGTCGCCGCGGCCAACCGCGGGACGAGCCTCGGCATCATCCACGCGGGTGGATCCGGTGGCGTCTTCCCGATCCCCCAGCAGACCACCTTCTTCCAGCCGCCGTTCAAGATCACCACCGGCGACCTCGACGGCGACGGCGACATCGACATCGCCGCGACCACCACGCAGGGAAGCTTCGGTGGCGACATCCAGGTGCTGCTCAATGACGGCACCGGGACGATGGTGGAGGGGCCTCTGATCGAGGCGGGCGGGCCGCCTGAGTCCATTGATGCGGCCGACTTCGACCTCGACGGCGATGACGACCTGGTCTGGGAGCTGTTCGGGTTCTCCTTCGACGACGCCGGGGTGGCGCTGAGCAACGGGGACGGGACCTTCTCTGCTCCGCAGCTGCTGAACGTCACCGCGTGCGGCCCCGGTCAGCTGAGTGCGGCGGACATGGACGGCGACGGCGACCCGGACATCCTGATCCCGAACGAGGACAGCGCGAGCTTCGGAACAGGGTGCAACGTCGCGGACAGCGTCACGATCGTGCCGAGCAACGGAGACGGCACGTTCGGGGCGACGGTCGAGGTGGAGACCGAGAGCATCCCAAGGATGGCGATCGGCGCCGACATGGACGGCGACGGTTTGAACGACGTCGTCACCGCGCACTCATCGGGTAACGGCGGCGACATCGCCGTGGCGCTCAACAACGGCGGCGGCAGCTTCGAGCCCCACGTCGAGATCGACAGCGGCCAGAGCCACTTCGAGGTGGCAGCGGCCGACCTCGATGCCGATGGCGACATCGATCTGGCCACAGTCGACCAGGAGGATTCCGCGACCGTCTTCACCAACGACGGATCCGGTACCGCGTTCACCTTCGAGCAGCTGGCCGGCGCGGACATCAGCGGGTTCACCAACGCGATCGCGGTGGACATCGGCGACATCGACAACGACGGCCGCCCCGACGTCGTGGTGGCGAACTGGACCGGCAACGACATCGGCGTCTGGTTCAACAACGGTAACGGGACGTTCCAGCGCGACGCCATCCACTACGGCGTCAACACGGGCCTTTCCGATCTCGAGTTGGCCGACTTCGACGGCGACGGGTTGCTGGACGTGGCCGTTCCGAACACGACCTCGTTCGGCTTCGCCCCGGCCGGCGAGCCGGTCGCGGTCGACGCGGCCGCGCCGAACGGCGTCAGCGTCGTCCTGAACGGAGGGTCAGGCACCCAGCCGCCGGACTGCACCATCCGCGGTACGGCGGGCAACGACACCTTGACCGGTACGTCGGGCGCTGACGTGATCTGCGGCGGAGCCGGCAACGACACCATCAGGGGCGGTGGCGGCGACGACATCATCCTCGGCGGAGCGGGCAGCGACCGGTTGAGCGGTGACTCCGGCGCAGACGGGATCTTCGGCGGCGACGGGCAGGACGGCCTGCTCGGCGGTCCCGGAGGTGATCGGCTCAACGGTGGTGGGGGCAAGGACCGTTGTGACGGCGCTTCAGGCACCGACACCGGCGTGAACTGCGAGCGCAGCGCCGGTATCCCGTAGGCCAAACCCGGGACCGCGACCGGCGTGTTGCCCCAGTTGCCAACTTCTGCGGACCTAGCGTGTGCAGCGGAGGGGGACCCGCGTGGAACACGGCCGGGACGACGACAGCACCGTCACGGGTGCCGGCGGCCTGGGCACCGTCCACGGCGTCATCACGGGCGAACGCCACCCAACCGCTCGAGCGGCGCGGAGGGCGGGTCTCGGGCTGCTCCTGGCCATCGTTCTGCTGGCCGCCACCGGGATGTTGGGAGTCCACTCGGGCCGCGTCAGCGCTTCCGAAGGCGGCTACACGATGACGGTCACGTACGCGGCGATAGCGCGAGCCGGTCTCGATGTCCCCTGGCGGGTCACCGTCGAGCATCCCGGCGGCTTCGACGAGGACATCGTCATCGCGGTGTCCGCCCGCTACTTCGACATCTTCGAGACCCAGGGCTTCCATCCCAACCCGGACATGGAGACGGGCGACGGAGACCTCGTGTACCTCACGTTCACCGCGCCCACGGGCTCGACGTTCAGTGCCGACTTCGACGCCTACATCCAGCCGTCGAGCCAGCTCCGCGAGCGCGCTGACGTCGTACTGATGGTCGATGATCGTCCGCTGCTGTCCGTGCGTTACACGACCTGGCTGGTGCCCTGATGGAGATCGTCTACCGCGCGCTGTTCATGTTCTTCTTCCTCTGGGTCATCACCAGGGTGGTGGGCAGGGCGACGTTGGGGGAACTCAGCACCTTCGAGTTGCTGCTCTACGTCACGATGGGAGATCTCGTGCAATCGGCCGTGACCCAGCAGGACTTCTCGGTGGCCGGGGGAGTCCTGGCGATCAGCGTCTTCGCGCTGCTGACGGTGGCCTTCTCGTACGCCAGCTCCCGATGGCCGCGGGTGCGCCCCATCGTGCACGGCGTGCCGGTGGTGGTGGTTCGAGCCGGTGAGCCGTTGCTGGACACGATGCGAGATGAACGCTTGTCGCTCGATGAACTCGCGGCTGCCGCGCGGGCGGAGGGCATCGATCGATTCGCCGACATCGAGATGGCACTGCTCGAGGTGAACGGACGCATCTCGTTCTTCTCCCGGTCGGCACGTGCATCCAGCGGCGCCCCGGAGCAACCGGCCGCCGGATCCTGAGCCTGGGCCTGAGCCGAAAGGCTTGACGGCAGGGGGTCGCGGCAACAGGCTGCGTGTGCCGCCGACGCGGCACAAGGGGAGGTCTGCGATGTCAACCGATGCAGCCGGCGGCGTGATGCCCGAAGACGGGGCGGGCGCGGTGGAGGAACGTTCCGGCGAGACCGTCGAGGAGGCCGTGGACGTCGCGGCGGCGGGAACGCAGCACGGCGGAACCGAACGTCCACCAGAGGATGCGCATCCCCGCGAGGCTCCGGTCGAGCAGGTCCGCGACGACCCGGACATGACCGGAAATCCCGGCTGAGCGCCGCCACCCGGAATGCGCCCGATGCGCCTCCCCCGCCGCCCGCCGCGAGCCGTCGAACTGCTGCTGGCCGTTGTCCTGATCGTCGCGCTGAGCCCGACGATGGCGTCGGCGGCGGCACCCCGTGACAGCCTCGCCGGCCTGGAGCCCTGCCCGGCGTACGGCGGCGTCGCACTGTGCGGTGACGTGCAGAGGGCCTGGGACCCGACGGGCGCGGTGCCCGGAACGCTCGGCATCGGATTCGTTCTCTGGCCCGCGCGCGATACGTCGCAGCCCGCGCTCGGCACGATCGTGGCACAGGAGGGCGGGCCCGGGTACGCCGCGACGGCGAGCGCCAGCTACTACCTCGAGCTCTTCGCCCCGCTGCTGGACCGCCGCAACCTGCTGATCGTCGACCAGCGCGGAACGGGTCGGTCAGAGCCCATCGATTGTCCCGAGCTGCAGGATCTCCAGCGGCGGTACGCCGTCGCTGCCGCCATCTGCGGTGCCAGGCTCGGTGACCACGCGCACCTCTACGGGACGGATCTGGCCGCGGACGATCTCGCCGCGGTGATCGAGACGCTCGGCGTCGGGCCGGTGGATTTCTACGGCGACTCCTACGGCACGTTCTTCGGTCAGGTGTTCGCCGGTCGCCACGGTGACCTGCTCAGGACATTGACGCTCGACGCGGCGTACCCGACGTACGGCGAGGACGCCTGGTACGACACCCAGGCGCCCGCCCTGCGCGACTCGCTGTCCACGGTGTGCGCGGACAGCCTGTGGTGCGCCCAGCAGGACGGCTCCACGCTCGTCCGGCTGGCCGAGGTCGTCACCCGGCTGCGATCCAGCCCGGTCAGCGGCGTCGCACCGGGTGCCGACGGGCGGCGACATCTGGTGCGCCTGGACGCCGCGAAGTTGGCTGCGGTGGCATACGGCGGCACGTATGTGTCCACGACGTACCGCGAGTTCGACGCCGCGCTGCGCGCCGCGCAGGGTGGCGATTGGCTCCCATTGCTGCGCCTCAAGGCCGAGTTCGACTACCCGGGCGGCGGGCTCGACGTGCCCAGGGACTACAGCGAGGGCCTGGACGCGGCCGTCAGCTGCCGCGACTATCCGCAGGTCGTCGATCTGATGTCGCCGCCGGCCTCGAGACCCCAGCAGCTGGCCACCGCCATCGCGGTCAAACAGCGGATCGACCCTGCCGTCTACGCGCCGTGGACGGTGCGGGAGCAGGTCGACAGCGAGTGGACGACGATCGACTGGTGTCTCGGCTGGCCGGTGCCCCCGCCGGCCTACGCGCCGGCGCCGCCACGTCCACCGTCGGGGGAGTACCCGGATGTGCCGACACTCATCCTGTCCGGTGAACTCGACACGATCACCACCCCGGCCGAGGGCCGCACTGTGGACAGCCAGTTCCCAGCCGCCACGTGGGTCGAGATTCGGGGCGGCTGCACGTGACGGCGCTGGGCGATCCGGATGACTGCGCCAGCGTGCTGGTTCTGACGTTGGTGCGCACCGGTCATGTGGGTGACACATCGTGCGCATCGACGCCGCCCCCGTTGCGGACCGCGCCGCCGTTCTGGGCCACGACGTCCGAGGCCACCTCCGGTCTCGGCCCCGCCGGTGGGCCTCGGCTGGATGTCGCCGCGGTCGCGGTCGCCACGGCGGGTGACGCCGTCGCTCGCTGGTGGCAGACGTACGAGGTCAGCGGACTCGGGCTCCGTGGCGGCTCGTGGCGCTCGTCCGGGTCGGAGACGGTGACCTTCTGGCTCGTCGACTACGCCTTTACCAAGGACGTCGTCGTCAGCGGCGTGGTGACGTGGCAGCGAGGCACCGGCGCAGTCGCAGCCCGTCTCACGATCACGGACTCGCCCGCGGGAACCGGCACGTTGACGATGACATGGGACTCGCGAGCGGCGGGGGCAGTGGCCACGGTCACCGGAACCCTCGGCGGCCAGCCACTGGTGGCGAAAGTGCTTGCCCCCTAGCGGACCGACAGTCGGGTTGCGCCGCGGGGGGCAAGCCCACTTCTGCGAAGAGGCGCGACCGGCGAACTGGACGGGCGACGCCCTAACACCGCCATCGACTCCACGACCACGACAGCAGTCTCCCGCAGGCTTGATCACCCGTGGCCAGATCGAGCCGCCCGAGTGGGGCCACGTCAGGTGACACCGCCATTGCCGCATTGCGCGTTCCTGCCGCTGTCGCAGCACGGTTCAGCGGTGGAGACCGTCCCAGGACCAGTGCGGCATTCGCAGCCCGTCGGGCACGTCGTCCGTCGAGCGGTGATAGCGAGACATGGTCGTTGTGGTCGCCCAGGCGAAGTAGTCGCGCAGCACTGCCCGTACCGGATCGTGCTCGGGGATCGCGCTGTCCGTCATCGCCTGGTCGAAGCAAGCGATTGCCCGACGATCCATTTCCTCATGCGGTCCGTTGCCGCTATGGATGCGCACCACCGACGTCTCGTCGCCGTAGGTTTGAGAATAGATCGTCGGCCCACCCAGCGCCTCGGCCCAGTAGGCGGCAAGCCGCTCGGCGTGCCTCGGGTGGAAGCCATGGCTGAATGCGTGGCTGACGACCTCGTCTGCCATCACTCGGGTGTGCCACGCTCTGGCCAGCCGGAGCAGGCCCTCGTCGCCACCCGCGGCCTCGAACACTGTCCGCATGCCCTAATGATGCAGCAGGGCCGAAGAGGTCGTGCGGCGGTAACTTGCGGGCATGGCGACACATTGGACGCTCGGTTGCGACGCGGCCGACCCTCATGGCATTGCAGAGTTCTGGGCTATCGCGCTCGGGTATGTCACTGAACCGGGGTGCGACGACCCGGACGGGGCTTCCATCATCGACCCGGACGGCATCGGCTCGGCCATCGGCTTTCTCAGGGTTCCTGAGGGCAAGACCGCCAAGAACCGGATGCACATCGACATCCGGGTGGCAGGTGAGCCGCCATGGGATATGGCCGAGCGCGAGCAGCTCATCCGGGCGAAGGCAGCCGAGCTGGTCACCGCCGGGGCCACGGCTGTCCGCGAGGAGTCCTACGGTGAGGAACTCGGTCATGTCGTGATGCTCGACCCAGAGGGCAACGAGTTCTGCGTCGCTTGATGAAACAAGGAGTAGAGATGGCAGAAGTACTGCTATTCCACCACGCGCTGGGGCTGACACCGGGCACTGTCGCCTTCGCCGAGGAACTACGTGCCGCCGGGCACACCGCGCACACGCCAGACCTGTTCGAGGGTCGCACCTTCGCGACGATCGAGGAGGGGGTCGGGTACGCCGGCGAGGTTGGTTTCGGCGAGGTCATGCAGCGCGGTGCACGATCCGCCGAGCAGCTGCCCGCCGAGCTGGTGTACGCCGGCTTCTCTCTCGGCGTGCTTCCGGCGCAGATGCTGGCGCAGACCCGGTCAGGCGCGAAGGGCGCACTGTTCTTCTACTCCTGCGTCCCGGTTTCGGAGTTCGGCACCGCGTGGCCCGACGGCGTTCCGGTTCAGATTCACGGGATGGACGCCGACCCGATCTTCGTCGACGAGGGCGACGTCGACGCCGCCAGGGCGCTCGTCGACGAGGCCGCTGACGGGGAACTCTTCCTCTATCCCGGCGACCAGCACTACTTCGCCGACAGCACGCTTCCCTCGTACGACCCAGAGGCCGCGGCGCTGCTGACCCAGCGGGTGCTCCGCTTCCTCGCCGCACTGTGAGGTAGCAGGAGGCCGACCACCGTCGAGGAGGAACCACCGTGCACGCCCTCAGCGGCTGCACGCTCGGTCGCCAACGACGCTGGTAGCAGTCACAGGGCAACGAGGCTGGCCAAGTCGCGATCGAAGGCCCGGTAGACCGCGACGCCGGAGCTCCGAGGAGGGGACAAGGGCTCCGGTGGGGGTCACCTGCTGTTCATGTGGACGCACGTACGATTCGGGGGGGCCGGCCCCGGCAGACACACGTCAACCCGATGGCAGAGGTTCTCGATGAGTGACCCGGCAGTCCCCCCGGCAGCAGGCGGCGCGGACGCACAGACCGCCGCTCAAGGTCTCGACCCGCGGCGCTGGCTCGCGCTCGGCGTCATCGCCGTCGCACAGCTGATGATCATCCTCGACGCGTCGATCGTGAACATCGCGCTCCCCTCAGCGCAGGCAGACCTCGGAATCAGCGACGCGGACCGGCAGTGGGTCGTCACGGCCTACACGTTGGCCTTCGGCGGACTGTTGCTGCTCGGTGGGCGGATCGCCGACTACGTGGGTCGCAAACGCACGTTCATCATCGGCCTGATCGGCTTCGCGGCCGCCTCCGCCCTCGGCGGTGTCGCCTCGACGGCCGCCTTGTTGTTCGCCGCGCGCGGACTGCAAGGTGCCTTCGCCGCTCTGCTCGCACCAGCCGCCCTCTCGCTGATCACCGTCATGTTCACCCTGCCGAAGGAGCGAGCCCGCGCGTTCGGGGTCTTCGGCGCGATCAGCGGCGGCGGCGCCGCGATCGGCCTCATCCTCGGGGGTGTGCTGACCGAGTACGCGTCGTGGCGCTGGTGCCTGGGCGTCAACGTGCCGATAGCCCTCGGCGCGGCGATAGCAGCGGTGCCGATCGTCCACGAGAGCAAGGCGCATGGCGACAACCGGTATGACATCCCCGGAGCGGTGCTGGCCACGCTCGGCCTGGTCTCGCTCGTGTACGGCTTCACCGAGGCCGCCAAGCTGAAGGACCCGGGCAGGAGCACGGAGGTGCTCGGCTGGACCGACCCTTCGACGCTGTTCTTCCTGATCGCAGCCGTCGTGCTGCTCGTCGCATTCATCGCCTGGGAGCTGCGCTCCAAGAACCCGCTCCTCCCCATGCGGGTGATCCTGGATCGAAACCGTGGCGGCTCCTTCCTGACGTTCCTACTGGTCGGTGCCGGCCTGTTCGCCATGTTCTTGTTCCTCACCTACTACTTCCAACTCACCTTGGGCTACAGCCCGCTGAAGTCCGGATTCGCGTTCCTGCCGTTCAGCGCCGGCATCATCGTCGCGGCTGGGGTCGTGGCTCAGCTGCTGCCGAAGATCGGGCCGAAACCGCTGATGATCCCCGGCCTGGTGATGGCGGTGGTCGGGATGCTGCTGCTCACCCAGATCACCCCGGACACGGCGTACTGGTCGCACGTCCTGCCGGCGCTCCTGCTGATGAGCGCGGGCTTGGCGGGCGTGTTCATCCCGGCCGCCAGCACCGCACTCGTCGGCGTGGTCGACCATGACGCCGGCGTCGCCAGCGCCGTACTCAACACCGCGCAACAAGTGGGTGGCTCGCTCGGACTGGCCCTGCTCAACACCTTGTACGCCGGAGCGGTGACGAGCTACATCAGCGACAACCTCACCGACCCCGCCGACGCCGCGAGGATCACCGGGCTGGCATTCGTGAGCGGCTACCACGTGTCGTTCTTCTGGGGGGCGGTACTTCTCTTCATGGCGCTGCTCGTCGCGATCTTCTTCATCAACGCGAAGAAGGAGGACGTGCCCACCGAAGCCGACATGGCTGCTGCTCCGTGATGGCTCCCTGGTCGTAGCGCAGCCAGCAGGCGGTGGTGATGGCGTCCGTACGGCGGCCGGACTCGCGTCCGACGACAAGGTAGAGGGCCCACCGCGAGCTAGACGTGAGGGTGGGGGTAGTCCGGCGAGCGGCCCTGAAAGGACAGGATCTGCTTGTTCTGGATGACGCCGTCGCGGATCTCGATGGACCGGCGGACGGTTTCGTCCGCTGCCCACGCGTCCGGACCGCCGAGCACCGTCGGAAGGTACGGCAGCAGCGCCTCGCTGATCTCCCAGGTGGCGGAGTTCCACAAATGGGACGGGCTGTGGTCGACGGCGTAGTAGTGCACGTTGTCGCCCACCGGAAACATCGGCTCGGTGAACGTGGTGGGCTTCGCCCAGCTGAAGCCCATGCCCTCGTCGCAGGACACGTCGATGATCAAGCTGCCCGGTTGGAACGCGCCGAGATCGCCGTCCTGCACGAACATCAGCGGCGCTTCCGGATTTTGCAGTACGCAGTTGACCACGATGTCGTGCTCGGCGAGGAAGCCCGCCAGCGGGACTGCTCCCTGCTCGGTCACCGCCACACCGCGGCTGGGGTCGTCGGAGTCCGGCCGCAACTGCACCAGCACCATCGACTCGATCGAGGAGGCGACCGCCGTGACCTCGCGCTGGGTCAGCACGTGGACGTCGTGCACCCCCTGCGCGTTCAGGGCGATGACCGCGCCTCTACCGGTGGCCCCGAACCCGATGACCGCGCCGCGGAGCCGGCGACCGTAGGACCCCGTCGTTCCGATGAGTTGCAGTGCGTGCAGCACGGACGCGAAGCCGGCGATCTCGTTGTTCTTGTGGAAGACGTGGATCGAGAACGTGCCGTCCGAAGCCCAGTGGTTCATTGCCTCAAAGGCCATCACGGTCAGCCGGCGGTCGATGCTCAGCTGGGTGACTTCCTCGTCCTGGACGCAGTGCGGCCAACCCCAGAGGATCTGCCCGTCGCGGAGTTCGGCGACGTCTGCAGCGAGCGGCTTGGGAAGAAGAATGACATCGCAGGTCGCGAGCAACTCGGCTCGGCTTCGCAGGCCGCCGAGATGCGCGGCAAGGGCGTCATCCGGTACGCCGAACCGTTCGCCGTACTGATGCTCGAGGAACACGCGATCTCGCACTTCCGCACCGATGCGGGGCACGTGCAGCGGGTGGATGGGCAGCCGGTGCTCGTTCTCCTTCAGCGATCGACTCAAAACGCCCAGGCTCAATTCGCCCACTGACACACTCCCTCGGTCGGATCGTCTGTCTAGCACAGGTGCCACACCTCGACGACCCGCCAGTCACGGGCGGTGATCTCCCAGAAGCGAGATGATGTATCGCCATGACCGGTCGTCGCCGCGGCGTGCCACGTGGATGGCATCGCCACCGAGCATCAGGGCGGTTTCCTGCGACTGGACGACGCGGCGGATGTGTGTCCTCGAAGTCGGCTTGGCAGCCGTAGCGATCCGCGAGCGCTGACATCGCGTCGGAGTCAGGAGCCTCCTCGAGTGATCCGAGGGCCCGAAAAAGCTCCTCGAGACCGGCCGGGAAGATGAGCTCCAGAATCCGCGCCCTGCTGTCCCCGGCATTCCAGAACGTGTGCCACTGGCCCCGTGGCTTGAAGATCAGGTCGCCGGGTCCGGCGAAGACTTCCTCATCGCCCAACAAGGCTCCGACCCGGCCCTCGAGGACGTAGCTGTACTCCGAGTGGTCTTTCCACGTTGCACGAGGCGACCGGCGGCGACCCGTCGGCCAGCCCGCGCTGGCTCGCGAACATGACGTACGGCGCAGACCAGGAACTGGTGGCCGGCCTGCGCGATCGAAGTGGCGATGTCTGGGGGGCGCTCGGTCTGTACCGGGAGCCGGGGCAGCCCATGTTCGAGGGCGAGGAGATCGCGTTCGTTCAGGCGGTGACCCCGTACCTGGCCGAGGGGGCGCGCCGGGCGCTGCTCGTGGGAGAGATCGCCGATCCCGAGGTACCGGACGGCCCGGGCCTGATCGTGCTGTCTGCCGACGGGGCGGTCGAGTCCGCTAGACCCGGCGTCGAGCGCTGGATCGCCGAGCTGCCAGACGGCGACTGGGACGCCGGAAGGCTCCCGTCCGCGGTTCTCTCCGTTGTCGCCCGCGCCCTTCGTACGGCCGAGCAGCCGGCGGAACCCGGCGAGATCGCAGTCGCGCGCGTACTCGCCCGGTCGGGCATCTGGGTGGTGAAACTCGACGACGGAGATCGCCACCGAGCTCGTGGTTTCGACGCAGACCGTTCAGCAGCACCTCAAGAACGTGTTCGACAAGACCGGCGTACGCAGCCGGCGGG
>JACCXW010000242.1 GCA_013696785.1 Geodermatophilaceae bacterium
AAACTCGGCTCGCTCGTACATGTCCTCCATCGAGGCGGCCGTGACGTTCAGGTAGTGGCCCTTGATCTCGCCTGTCGCCGCGACCGCCTTGTTCACGCCCTCCATGGAGAACAGGTACCGGTCCCGCCAGCGCATGAAGGGCTGGCTGTTGATGTTCTCGTCGTCCTTGGTGAAATCCAGCCCGCCGCGAAGCGCCTCGTACACGACCCGCCCGTAGTTCCGAGCGGACAGGCCGAGCTTCGGCTTGACCGTCGCCCCGAGCAGCGGCCGGCCGTACTTTCCGAGGTACTCGCGTTCCATAACGATCCCGTGCGGCGGCCCGGGGAACGTCTTCACGTAGTGCACCGGGATCCGCATGTCCTCCAGCCGCAATGCCTTGAGCGGCTTGAAACCGAAGACGTTGCCGATGATCGACGAGGTCAGGTTCGCGATCGAACCCTCCTCGAACAGGTCGATGTCGTAGGCGATGTAGGCCATGTACTGGTCGGTGTCGGGCACCTGATCGACGCGATACGCCACGGCCTGGTAATGCTCGTGCGCCGTCAGCCGGTCGGTCCAGACCACCGTCCACGTCGCGGTGGAGGACTCCCCCGCTACAGCGGCCGCGGCCTCGATCGGATCCACGCCGGGTTGCGGGGTGATCCGGAAGCACGCCAGTACGTCGGTGTCCTTAGGCTCGTAGTCCGCGTCGTAGTACCCCATGCTGGCGTAGGACTGCACGCCCGCAGACCAGCGCTCTTTCCCGTCGGCTTCGGTACTCATCGCTCGCCTCCGCAGGCGTCGGCTTCGGTACTCACTGCTCGCCTCCGCAGGCGTCGGCTTCGGTACTCATGCGTCATCCTCGCTCTGATCGGACGTCGGTGTCTGCCAGTCTGACCACCAACACATGAGATGTCTATCGTGGAAGCTGTCATGTGGCATGAGGTATTGCTCATGGAATGCTGTCGCTATGACACCGCATCAGCTGCGTACCTTCCTGGCGATCGCCGACAGCGGCTCGGTCAGCGACGCCGCCGCGTTTCTTATGGTCAGCCAGTCCGCGGTGTCCGCGTCGCTGGCCGGACTGCAGAAGGAACTGCGCGTCCCGCTCGTCGAACGCCACGGCCGCGGCGTCCGGTTGACCGACGCGGGCGACATCTATGCCCGCTACTCCCGGCGCATCCTCGGACTGATCGACGAGGCGCTCATCTCCGCACGGGACGGAAACCGCCCGGAGCGCGGCCATGTCCGGCTCGGGGCGGTGCCGACCGCGGCCGAGCAGGTCATCCCGGCCTACCTGGCCACGTTCATCCGCCGCTATCCCGACGCTCAGGTCAGCCTGCAGGTGGGCTCACGTGACGCGGTCTTTCGCCAACTCAACTCGCACGAGGTCGATCTGGCGGTGGCCGGACGGCCACCGGCCGGATCTCCACTGGTGAGCCGGGCGCTGGCCGACAACGAGCTGGTGCTCGTAGCCGCGCCCGGGCGGGTGCCAAGCGGATCGCTCGCTGCTCTGGCCGACGCAACCTGGCTCCTGCGTGAGCCCGGCTCCGGCACCCGGGACACCATGCTCGGCTATCTTGCCGACCGGGAGCTCGACCCGCAGCGGCTGACACTCGGCGCCAACGGGGCGGTCATCGCCGGGGCGGTGGCCGGCCTCGGCGTCACGCTGGTCTCAGCCTCCGCCGCCGCCCGGGAGGTCGAGCTGGGGCAGCTGGCCGTCGTGGATGCACCCGGCTTGCCGCTGGTCCGCCCGTGGCACGTCGTCACCCGCGCGGACTTTCCGGCACCGTCCCGGATCTTCCTTGACCACCTCCTCGACCTGCCCGCAGACAAGGGCATCGCGCGGTTCATCGCGGAGGAGGATGCGGGTGCTGTGCAGACAGCGGAAGCCGGACCGAGATCGTCGTACCACCGCCACGGCGACTTATCAGGTCCAGTCGGCCGCCGATCAGCTCCGCTCGCTCCCGCATGATCGTCAACCCGTGACCGTCGGTGTGGTCCCCGGGATCGAAGCCGTCTCCGTCGTCGGTAATGCGGAGGATGACGTGCCGTCCCGACATGAAGAGCTCCACGATCGCCCGTCCGGCGTCCGCGTGCTTGGTGACGTTCTGCAGCGCCTCCTGCGTGATCCGGTACAGCGATGTGGCGACGTGGTCCTCCAGGGGCTGCTCGGTGACCCGCACGTCCACGTCCAGGCCGGGCGCTCGACGACCGAGACTTGCAAGCGCGTCGGCCAGCCCGAGATCGTCGAGCAGCGGCGGCCGCAGGCCGTACACCGCGCTGCGTACCTCCGCCTGCGCAAGATCGGCAAGTTCGCGTGCCGTGGCCAGCTGCTCGGCCGCGAAGTCCGGACGGTCGGCCAGAGATTCCGCCGCGGCGATCAGGTGGAAGGACAGGCCGACGATGCGCTGGCCCACGCCGTCATGAACGTCCGCGGCCAACCGCCGACGCTCACTCTCCTGCAAGGAGATGAAGTCCTCCGTACTGCGATGCCGGCTGAGCTCACGAGCGTGCAGCTGCTGGTGGTGCCGCGCTGCCGCGAGTGACGGAGCCAGCAGCCGGCCGATTCCCACGATGCACTCGACCTGCTCGTCGGTGAAGTCCCGCGGCGCGCGGGTGAACACCGACACGACGCCGCACGGCGCCGTACCGGGTCTGCCGATCGGAGCAGACACCGCCGAGGCGTACGGCGATGGCCGTCCGGCCGGAACCTCCGCCCCCCGAACGTCGCTGTTCACGTCGGCGCTCACGGCCGGCCGGCCGTGACTGGCCACCCAGCCGATCAGGCCCGACCCGATCCGCAGGACCTCGGCGTCGTCCACATCAGCGGCCGCCGCTGCATCGACCGGCTCTGCTCCCGCTCTGTCCCCGGTGGGCCAGGCGCCCGCTGTGTCCCCGGATGGCCAGGTGCCCGTAAGGATCAGCCGGCGCCTGTCGTCGTCAAGCACGTGGATGAGGCATCGGTCTGCGTCGCTCAACCGGGCGGCCAGGCCGGCCGCGCCTCTCGCCAGTGCCGGCAGATCATCCGTGGCGGCGGACAGCGAGATGATCCCGAGCAGGAGCTCACGTTGGACGCCCGGGTCGAGGACGTCGAGCCATTCGCTACTCATGGCGCCTCCGCGGCGACGAGTACGTCGGCGCTGCTCATGGTGCCTCCGCGGCGGAACATACGTCGGCGCTGCTCACTGGAAGAGTCCTTCTCGCATCGCTACCGCCACGGCGCCGGCACGATCCCGGACGTCGAGCTTTCGGTACACCGAGCTGATGTGGCTCTTGACGGTCTCATCGCCGATGACCAGCCGGGCGGCAATCGCGTGGTTGGACATTCCCGAGACCGCGAGCGCGAGCACCTCGCTCTCGCGCTGCGAAAGCCCCAGCCGGGCACCGGGCCAGAACTCCCCGGCCTGCAGCCGCGCCGCCGACGTCGCCGCGCGTCCGGCCAGCATCGGATCGATGACGATGTTCCCCTCGGCCGCGAGCAGGAGATGGCCGACCAGTTCGGCCCCATCGACTCGCTTCAGCAGGTAGCCGACGACACCGATCCGTAGTGCCTGGTAGAGGTACTGCTCGTCGTCGTACACGGTCAGAATGACGATCTTGCAACCGACGTCGCGCCGCAGCAGGCTTCGCGCCAGGTCCAGCCCGCTGGAGCCGGCCAGCCGCACATCACACAGCACGATGTCGGGACTCAGGGCGATGACCAGTTGCTCGGCGTCCACGGCGTTGCCGGCCTCGCCGACGATGACCACGTCGTCCCGGTACCGGACCAGCATCGCCTTGAGACCGTGGCGCACCATCTCGTGGTCGTCCACCAGGAGGACCCGAACGGGCCGGTCGGTCATGGCCGAAGGGTAGAACCTCCCCGATGGCCATCAGGTGCGCGAACCAAGGACTGGTACGCCAGACCTTCCACCACCTCCCCCCTGCGCTCACCCGGCGAGGGGGCGACATCGAGAACGGTCTCACTAGCCTGAGTTGACGCGGATTTCGTGCCCGCTTGCCGAACCTGCGTCCACGGGAGGAGCCCGCCATGACCACACTCGCTGCAACGGCAGCCCAATTGGTGGGGGTTGGGAAAGGAATCCTGGCCGCCGACGAGAGCATCGGCACCATGAACTCGCGCCTCGAGGGCGTCGGGGTTGCATGCTCGGCTGCACATCGCGGCGCGTACCGGGCGCTGTTGCTGACGACCCCAGGCCTCAGTGACGGCGTCAGCGGGATCATCTACTGCGATGAAACGCTGCGGCAGTCGCTACCCGACGGCCGGACATTTCCCACCGCTACCTTGCAATGCGGGCTCATTCCCGGCATCAAGGTCGACACCGGCGCGAAGGCGTTGGCCGGCGCCGACGGCGAGACCGTTACCGAGGGCCTGGACGGCCTCCGGGAACGCCTGGCCGAGTACGCCGCGCTGGGTGCCCGGTTCGCGAAGTGGCGGGCGGTCATCCGGATCGACGAGAGCACTCCTTCGCATCGCGCCATCCGGGCGAATGCGCACGCCCTGGCACGGTATGCGGCACTCTGTCAGGAGGCCGGAATCGTCCCCATCGTCGAACCCGAGGTCCTCATGGACGGCGTACACACGCTGGGTCGCTGCGCGATCGTCACCAGCGTCGTCCTCCTCGAAGTCTTCGGCGAGTTGCACGACGCGGGCATGGAGCTCGACGGAATCGTGCTCAAGCCGAACATGGTGCTCCCGGGCAAGGACTGCATGGACGCGGCCTCCACCGACACGATCGCCACGACGACGGTCCATACGCTGCGCACCGTCGTACCGGCAGAGGTGGCGGGTATCGCATTCCTCTCCGGCGGACAGGGGGAGGTCCTCGCGACCGAACGGCTCGCCGCGATGCAGAGCCTTGATGCGCCATGGCCGATGACGTTCTCCTTCGGCCGGGCGCTGGTGGACCCGGCCCTGGCCGCCTGGCACGGCGATCCCGCGCGCGTGCCGGACGGCCAGGCCGCACTGGCGCAGCGGGTGCGGTGTAATTCGGCTGCGCTTTCCGGCGTGTACAGCCCCATGCTCGAGAGGGAGTCCGTCAGCCGATGAACGACAGCAGCGCCGTGACCGAGGGGTTCGCGAGGATCCTCAGGCCGGAGGCGCCTGACCGCAACCTCGCGCTGGATCTCGTGCGAGTCACGGAGGTTGCGGCGATGGCGGCCGGCCGCTGGGTGGGGCGCGGTGACAAGAACGGCGGTGACGGCGCGGCCGTCGATGCCATGCGCAAGCTGATCGGCACGGTGTCCATGCGTGGAGTCGTCGTCATCGGCGAGGGCGAGAAGGACGAAGCGCCGATGCTGTTCAACGGCGAGGAGGTCGGCAACGGGGAGGGCTTCGAGTGTGACGTCGCGGTCGACCCCATCGACGGCACCACCCTGATGGCCAAGGGCATGCCCAACGCACTGGCGGTCCTGGCCGTCTCCGAGCGCGGCACGATGTTCGATCCCTCGGCCGTGTTCTACATGGACAAGCTGTGCGTCGGCCCGGAGGCGGCGGACGTCGTCGACATCAGCGCGCCGGCCGCAGAGAACATCCGGCGGGTCGCCAAGGCCAAGCGCAGCCAGACCGGCGATGTGACGGTCTGCATCCTCGACCGGCCGCGACACGAACAGTTGGTGAAGGAGGTCCGGGAGGCGGGCGCGCGTATCCACTTCATCACCGACGGGGACGTGGCCGGCGCGATCAGCGCGGCCCGCGACGGTACCGGTGTCGACCTGCTGATGGGTATCGGCGGGACACCGGAGGGAATCATCACCGCCTGCGCGCTGAAGTGCCTCGGCGGAGCCATGCAGGCGCGGTTGTGGCCGAAGGACGAGGCGGAGCGCCGGCGCGCCATCGACGCCGGACACGATCTGGACCGGGTGCTCGAGATCGACGACCTGGTACACAGCGACAACGTCTTCTTCTGCGCCACCGGAGTGACCGACGGCGACCTGCTCCGCGGCGTCCGGTACTCCTCCGGGTCGGCATTCACCCAGACCCTGGTGATGCGGTCGAAGTCCGGCACCATCCGGATGATCGACGCCATCCACTCGCTGGACAAGCTGCGCGCGTTCTCGTCGATCGACTTCGACAAGCAAGGCTGAGAGACGGATTCCTATGCCCGACAAAGAGATGCGCATGCTGAGAGCCGGTCCACCGAAGACGCAGCGGCCCATCATGCTGGCGATCGCCGGCGACAGTGCCGCCGGCAAGACCACCCTGACCCAGGGACTCGTGCAGGCACTTGGTCCCGACCGCGCCACCGCCGTCTGCGTGGACGACTACCACCGCTACGACCGGGCCGAGCGCAAGGACCTCCCGTTCACCGCGCTGCACCCGGACTGCAACTACGTCGAGATCATGGAGCAGCACCTGCAGCTGCTCGCCATGGGCCAGCCGATCCTCAAGCCGGTGTACGACCACGACACCGGCCTGCTGGCCAGACCCGAGTTGGTGCAGCCAGGCGACTTCGTCATCGTCGAGGGACTGCTGCCGCTGTTCAGCAAGCTGGCCAGGGCGTGCTTCGACGTCACCGTCTACCTGGACCCGCCGGAGGAGATCCGCCGGAAGTGGAAGATCAGCAGGGATACCGGCAGCCGCGGATACTCGGCCGAGGCCGTCGACAAGGAAATGGCGAGCCGCGAGCCGGAGTCCGCCGAGTTCATCCGCCCACAGCGTCAACGGGCCGACATAGTCGTACGGTTCGCGCCGATCGCCACCCGGACGGATCCGCCGGAAACGCCACTGTCGGCCGAGCTGCTGCTTCGCCCGACGATCCGGCATCCGGATCTGACCGGGGTGCTGGCCGATGAGGACCACCGCTCCATGCACCTGAAGTTGATCCGCGACGAGGACGGGCGTCCCGTCGACGCCCTGCACGTGCACGGATACGCGTCGCAAGAAGAAAGCGACATGCTGGAAAAGGCGATCTGGGAGGCGCTGGCGCTCGACGTCCCGCGCCCGGATTCGCTCGGCATGCTCGGCGAGGACAAGCGCAGTGCCCCGTTGGCGATCAGCCAGCTCCTCCTGCTGTACCACCTGCTCGACTTCTCGGCCGCCCAACCCGAACC
>JACCXW010000247.1 GCA_013696785.1 Geodermatophilaceae bacterium
GGTCAACATGACCGGCCATCCGGAGGCAGTACTCGCCAGAGAGCTGGCCCTCTGCTACGCCGCGATCGCACTCGTCACGGATCGAGACGCTGGTGTGAGCAGCGGGGAGTCGGTCAACCAAGTGGCCGTGTTCGCCGAGTTCGCGCGCAATATCGACCGCTTGCGGGATCTGCTGAAGGGCGTCATCGAGTCGTTGCCCGACGGTCGGCACGGCTGCCAGTGTCGTGACGGCCTCGACGGCATGACGCCGCCGTTCGAGCTCCCGTGAATCCCGCTGCCTACGGGCAAGATCCGACTCTCGCGTCGCCAGAACAACGCCAGTGCCGGAACCTGCCGCCCGTGAGGCGTGGGCGGTAACCTGGCGCATCCCGCCACGGACACCAGCCCCGGCTGGCCCGGGCGACATATCCGAGCGAAACACCGTAGGCGAAGGAGGACGACGATGCGGATCCTGCTGACGGGAGCTGCCGGGTTCATCGGCGGCACCGTCTGGGGGACGCTCGAGGCTCGTGGCCATGAGGTGGTGGCCCTCGACGCACTCATCCCGCAGGCGCACGGGACCACCTCAGGCAAGGGAGCCGACGAGCGCATCCACCGCGTCGACGTCCGCGATGCCGCAGGTCTGCGCGGCCTGCTGACAGGAGTGGACGTCGTGTGTCACCAGGCCGCGATGGTGGGTGCGGGGGTGACACCGGCCGACCTGCCGCTCTTCGCCGGCCACAACGATCTGGGGACGGCTGTGCTGTTGGCCGAGATGTCCTCCTCCGGCATCGACAAGATCGTGTTCGCCTCGTCGATGGTCGTCTACGGCGATGGTCGGTACGTGTGCCCCGAGCACGGCGACCAGCCAGCGACCGCCAGGAGCATCGAGGCGTTGGAAGCGGGACGCTTCGAGGTCGGCTGCCCGGTCTGCGGCACAGCGATGGGGTGGGCGCTGGTCGACGAGGACGCCCGGCTGCTGCCCCGCAGCAGTTATGCCGCGAGCAAAGTGGCGCAGGAACACTACGCGAGCGCGTGGGCGCGACAGCTACCTGGCTCCGCGATCGGGCTGCGCTACCACAACGTCTATGGGCCGCACATGCCCGCGGACACCCCCTACTCGGGGGTGGCGGCCATGTTCAGGTCCGCGCTGGCGCGCGGTGAGGCGCTCCGTGTCTACGAAGACGGCCAGCAGACGCGCGACTTCGTGCACGTGGACGATGTGGCGCTCGTCAACGCCCTGGCGGTCGAACGGGTCGTGGCGCTGGCTCCCGACACGTTCACGGCATACAACGTGTGCTCGGGCGAACCCGTGACGATCGCTCGGGTAGCGCAGCTGATCGCAGCCGCGACCGGCGAGGAGCGCCTCGAACCGACCGTGACCGGACAGTACCGGTCTGGAGACGTACGCCATATCGTGGCGAGCCCGCAGCGGGCTCGCGAAGAGCTCGGGTTCACCGCGACCGTCGCACCCCCCGACGGGCTCGCCGCATTCGCCGAGGCGCCGTTGCGCGATCGCTAGCTGCGATTCGTCCGACTGGGCGCCGTCACAGGACGCCGAGGTTCGTGCGCTGGCTCGATCGGACGATCGAGAAAGGGTCACCAGCCGGTGGACAGGAGATGCTGCACCGCTAGCGCCAGACTCAGCTGCAGAGGTATGCCGATCTTGCGCCACCGCGTGGGCAGGAGGGCCGTCCCGGCGAGGAGCCACGGCACGAACGGTAGCCAGATGCGCTCAACCTCACCCTTGCTCATTCCGGACACGTCCGCGACCGCCACCATCGACGCGGCAGCGAGCGTGAGCACCACGACGACCCGCTGCCCATCCGCGTGTCGCCAGGCCGCCTTCACCCGCGATCCAGCCTGCGCCACGGCGGCTCCGACCATCGGTCCGGCGCTGAACGACAGCGCCGCCAAGTTGCCCCAGAGCCAGTAGCTGGTCGGCCGGGCGCTCGCCACCCCGGAGTAGTAACGGTCGCGAAGGACCGGGAACGCCTCCCACCAGCGGAACCCCGCCAACGCGAAAGCACCGACCACGACGAGCGCGCTCGCGCCAGCCCACGGCAGCGGACGGCCATTGCGGGTCAGCAGCAGGATCGCCACGGCGGGTATGGCGAGGATGGGGAGGCCGTACGACATCATCACGCAGTACCCGAGCAGGAGTCCGGCCAACACCCCCCACGCCACCAGCTCACGTCTGGAGGTCCTGGTGGCTGCGACGGACAGGCACGCGAGTCCCCAGGCCGCGACCGCACCGAACACCGCGTCCGCCGACACCGCCATCCAGATCGCCGCCGGCCCGGCGACGAGGAACGGCGCCGCGATGCGTGCCTGCCTATCGGCGCCGAGGGTCCGTAGCGTCACCAAGACGGCGACCGGCGTCGTCGCTGCGACAGCGATGACGACCAAGCCGGCGGCCAGACCACCCCCCAGCCCCAACGCCACCAGGAGCACGAAGAACAAGAG
>JACCXW010000273.1 GCA_013696785.1 Geodermatophilaceae bacterium
CTGGTGCAGGGCTTCCTCGGGTATCCGCTGAACCCGTCGTTCGGCATGCGGCTGGGTCTCTACAACGCCACCATCGGCATCGGGGACCTCCTGGTCTACGGTCTGTTCACCATCGCCGCCTTCAAGGCCTACGGCCGGCAGGCCGCGCGCATCTCCCTGGCACTGGTCGCCGTGTTCGGTGCCGCCGCGCCCGGCTGCGCTGGGCTGATCTTCGAGTCGCTGACCGATGCTCGAACCGACCTCATCGTGCCGGCCCAGACCGTGTGCGGCCCGGTCGCATTCATCGCCTACCTCTGGATGAAGCACCACTTCGGCCGGGAGCGCACGATGGAGGAGTTCCTCGCCAGCTCTGACGTGGTGCGGCCGGCCCCCGTGGAGCCAGCCCTGCAACCAGTCGAGCTGCCAGTGGAGGAGCCGGCCCCGGCCCGAGCAGCTCCGTCGTCGACCAAGAACGGGTAGGGCTGATCCACGGGGGCGGCCGTCCGCCCCCATGCCCGGCCGCGTCGACGTCGGCCACCTGCAGCGACACGTGATCGAGCGCCGCCGCGCCTTCAGTTGTCGTGCGGGGGCACGGGCGCGACGTCGTGCATGGTGTCGCCCACCACCGATGCGTGCTTGCTGAGCGGCTCGACCTCGGAGCGGTCGGCAGACCAGAGCGTGTGGAAGCTTCCCTCGCGATCGATCCGGCGATACGTGTGGGCGCCGAAGAAGTCGCGCAGGCCCTGGATCAGCGCCGCCGGCAACCGGTCCGCGCGGAGACCGTCGTAGTACGCCAGCGCGCTGGCGAAACCCGGGACCGGAATCCCGGATCGGGCAGCGCCTGCGACCACGCGACGCCAGCCTTCCTGCGCGTCGCTGACGGCGGAGGCGAAGTGCGGCGCCACGATGAGGCTCGGCAGATCGCCGTGGTCGTCGTAGGCCTGCCGGATCCGGTCCAAGAACTTCGCCCGGATGATGCACCCACCTCGCCAGATCGTCGCCATCGCGCCGCGATCGATGTCCCAGCCGTACTCCTTGCTGGCGGCGGTCATCTGGTCGAAACCCTGCGCATATGCCACGACTTTGGAGGCGTACAGCGCCCGCCGTACATCCTCGACGAAACCCTCCCGGTCCCGCACGCTCCAGCCGGCGGCCGGCCCAGGCAGGTCGACGGCGGCCCGGCGCTGCTCTGCGTGACCGGAAAGTGCCCTGGCGAAGACGGCTTCGGCGATGCCCGACACCGGTACGCCGAGATCCAGTGCGGACTGCACCGTCCACCGGCCGGTGCCCTTCTGCTCCGCCTGGTCCAGGACGACGTCGACGAACGGCGATCCCGTAGCGGCGTCGACATGCGCGAGCACTTCAGCAGTGATTTGCACGAGGTAGGAGTCGAGGTCGCCGGAGTTCCAGTCCCGGAAGATGTCCGCGATCTCGGCGGGCGTCGCCTCCAGCCCGCGACGCAGCAGGTCGTACGCCTCGGCGATCAGCTGCATGTCGGCGTACTCGATGCCGTTGTGCACCATCTTCACGAAATGCCCGGCGCCGTCCGGACCGACGTACGTGCAGCAGGGCGTCCCGTCGACCTGGGCAGCGATCCGCTCCAGCAGCGGACCCACGGTCGCGTAGGACTCGGGGGATCCGCCGGGCATGATGCTGGGTCCGTTGAGCGCGCCCTCCTCGCCGCCGCTGATCCCCGCACCGACGAAGTGCACGCCGATCTCGCGCAGCGCCCCCTCCCGCCGGATCGTGTCGGTGTACCTCGCGTTGCCGCCGTCGATGAGGACGTCACCGGCGTCAAGCCGCGGGGCGATGTCGTCGATGACGGCGTCGGTCGGTGTCCCGGCCTGCACCATGATGAGGATCCGGCGCGGGCGCTCGAGGGCATCGATCATGTCCTGCGTCGACGGCGCATTGACGAAGTCCCCGTCGCCACCGTGCTGCTCGATCAGCGTGTCCGTCTTGGCAGTGGTGCGGTTGTGGACGACGACCTGCGCACCGTTACGGGCGAAGTTGCGTGCCAGGTTGCTGCCCATCACCGCGAGTCCCGTGACTGCGATCTGCTCCGTCACCGCTGGCCGCCTCGTGCGCTTCGCGCACCGCTCGCTCCGCTCCTCACTCGCTGGCGCTCGCTGCGATGCTCACTCGCTCTCGGCTTCATGACCTCAGCCTGACAGGAAGGTCAAGCGCACGTCTCGGTCAGGGTTGTCGACGTTCAGGTCGACCAGGCAGATGCTCTGCCACGTCCCGAGAGCCAGCTGTCCGGCAAGAACGGGGACGGTCGCGTACGGCGGCAGGAACGCCGGCATCACGTGATCTCGCCCGTGTCCTGGCGAGCCGTGCCGGTGCCGCCAACGGCGCTCGGGCGGCAGCAGGTCGACCAGGGCGGCCAACAGGTCCTCGTCACTTCCCGCGCCGGTCTCGAGTACGGCCAGCCCCGCCGTGGCATGCGGGACGAACACGTGCAGGAGGCCGTCACTCTCACCTGCGACGAAGCGTCGGCAGTCCTGCGTCAGGTCGTGCACGACGGGGGATCCTCCGGTGTGGACGGCCACGAGTTCGGTGCGCATGCCCCCAGTCTGGGCCAACGGTCGAGGTCTGACAGGCTCGACAGCGTGACGGTTCCCCTTTCAAGAATCGACGGCCGGGCTCCCGACGGGCTGCGTGAGGTCCGGCTGACCCGGCACTGGCTCGACCATGCAGAGGGGTCGGTCCTCGTCGAGTTCGGCCGAACCCGGGTGCTCTGCGCGGCAAGCGTGACCGAGGGCGTGCCGCGCTGGCGTCGCGGCAGCAAACTGGGCTGGGTCACGTCCGAGTACGCCATGCTGCCGCGTTCGACTCACACCCGCAGCGACCGGGAGTCCGTGCGTGGGCGAATCGGCGGGCGCACGCATGAGATCAGCCGGCTGATCGGTCGGTCACTGCGCGGCTGCATCGATCTGTCCGCGCTCGGCGAGAACACGATCGCGCTCGACTGTGACGTACTCCAAGCCGACGGCGGAACCCGGACAGCGGCCGTGACCGGCGCCTACGTCGCGTTGGCGGACGCGGTGTCCTGGCTTCGAGAACGCGGTTCCCTCGCCAAGGCGCAACCCCTGCACACGTCGGTGGCCGCCGTCAGCGTCGGTGTCGTCGGCGGCACGCCGATGCTCGACCTCTGCTACGAGGAAGACGTCACGGCGGGAACCGACATGAACATCGTGTGCACCGGCAACGGCGACTTCATCGAGGTTCAAGGCACCGCGGAGGGTTCGGCTTTCGATCGGTCCACGTTGGACAACCTGCTCGATCTCGGCGTCGCCGGGTGCGCCGAACTGACGCGGCTGCAGCAGGAGTCGCTGGCGCAATGACGGCACGGCTCCTGCTGGCCAGCCGGAACCCCAAGAAGCTGCTCGAACTCCGCCGGATCGTGGGCGCGCTGCTGCCGGACGTGAAGGTGCTCGGACTGGACGACGTGCCGCCGTACGACGAGGTGCCGGAAACGGGCGCCACGTTCGCTGAGAATGCACTGCTCAAGGCTCGCGAGGCAGTTCTGCAAACCGGCCTGGCCGCGGTGGGTGACGACTCCGGGTTGACCGTGGACGCCCTTAACGAAATGCCTGGGATCTTCAGCGCCCGGTGGGCCGGCAGGCACGGCGATGACAGGGCGAACCTGGACCTGCTCCTCGCGCAGTTGGCCGACGTCCCCGACGAGAGACTCCAGGCCGCATTCGTCTGCGCGGCGGCACTGGTGACTCCGGTCGGCTCCGAGGACGTCGTACACGGCACCATGCGGGGGCGGCTCGTACGAGAACCTAAGGGGGCCAACGGATTCGGGTATGACCCGATCTTCGTGCCAGAAGGCTGCACCGTCACGGCCGCGGAGCAGTCCGCTGCCGAAAAGGACGCGGTCAGCCACCGGGGACAGGCTCTGCGAGAGCTGGTGCCGGCGATAGCCCGCGCCTTCGGCGCCGCAAGCTGAAAGGGTCGGTACACAGGTAGCGATCACTCGACTACAAAGCGATCGTTGGTGTGCGCAATAGCCGCGAGCGCCGTATTCTCCGTCCCAATCGAAGCGGCGGC
>JACCXW010000276.1 GCA_013696785.1 Geodermatophilaceae bacterium
CGAGGACACCAATCAGGCGATCATGTCGACGAGCCTGCTGCCGGGCGAGGATCCCGCGACGCTCACCGGGCCGTCCCGCATCCAGATCTCCTGGGTGCTGGCGGCGTCCCGTCGCACCGTTCCCATCCCCCACTGACCGGTTCTCACCACCACAAGGAGTCCGTCATGTCCCCTTTCTCTGGTTCGGCTACCACCCGTTTGCACGCCGCTCCGGGTACCTGGACGCTCACCGCCCCCACTACGGCCGGGTTCAGCGTCGGAAGCCTCGGCGTCAGGAAGGTCGCCGGCACGATCCCGGTGATCACCGCTCAGGTCGACGTCGCTGAGGACGGCAGCGTCCACAGCGTCGCCGCCGTGCTGAGCATCGACCGGATCGACACCGGGCACACCAAGCGCGACAAGGACCTGCGCAGGCGGGGACTGCTCGATCTGGACACCCACCCGACGCTGACATTCAGCAGCGCCCAGGTGACCCCGGGTGAGGCGGGCTGGACCGTCACGGGCCTCCTGACCGCCAAGGGCGCGACGCGGCAGATCACCGTTCAGGCGACCACATCGGAGCATGACGACGGCACCGTTGGGGTGCGGTTGACGGGTCGACTGGACCGCCGGGACTACGGCATCAAGGCGCCGCGGTTCCTGATCTCTGCTTCTGTCCTGTTCGACATCGACGCGAGATTGAGGCGCACCTGAAGAGCTGGCTCTCGCCGCGGTCCTACCCGATGCGGGACTCCGGGGTGGAGCCGGTCAGCCGGTAGTACAGGTACGCCCCGGTCTCCCGGACGATCGAGCGCAACTGGGTCTCGCGGGTGAATACCGCAGGCCCCTGGCGGGTCGGTGAGGAGACCGTTGTCATGCCGAGGTCGGCGGCGATCCGATTCGTACGCAACTCGTGCCAAGGGTCCGTCACGATGATGAGCCGGGACCACTCACGCTCGGCGTACACCTCGGCGACGGCTTGCATGCTGTTCAACGTGTCCGTGCCCGACCCGACGGCGATGATCTGGTCAGCCGGTACACCGAGGTCCTGCAACCACAGCGACCCGGCCTCGGCCTCGGTGAAGCGGTCGCCGTCCTGCTTGCCGCCTACTGTCACGATCGTCGGCGCCAGCCCCTCCTCGAACAGGTCGAGGGCATGGTCCAGCCGTGCCTCGAAGACAGGGGACGGTACGCCGTCGTACTGGGCCGAGCCGAGGACCAGGATGGCCTCGGCCGGAGCCCGTTCGTCGGCGCGGGCCTGCTTCCAGACCGCGTACGCCGTACCGCCGACGACGAGCACCGCAGCCAGAACGACCGCGCCCAGCCCGCGGAGGAACCAACGCGTCACCGCGCTGCCCCAGCGGAACGTGCGCCGGCGGGACCGATCACCGAGAGTCGCTTCCCCCGCCCAGCAGCGCGGCGCGTCCGGCCTCCAGCCGGGCGACGGGAACGCGGAATGGCGAGCACGATACGTAGTCCAGCCCCACCTCGTGGAAGAAGTGCACCGACTCGGGATCGCCGCCGTGCTCGCCGCAGATCCCGATCTTGAGATCCGGCCGACCGTCGCGGCCCTTCCGTACGCCGATCCGGACCAGCTCGCCGACCCCTTCGAAGTCCAGGGTCTCGAACGGGCTCACCCCAAAGATGCCGAGTTCCAGGTACTGCGAGAAGAAGGACGCCTCGACGTCGTCGCGGGAGAAGCCCCAGGTGGTCTGGGTGAGGTCGTTCGTGCCGAACGAGAAGAACTCCGCGGCCTCGGCGATCTGGTCGGCGGTCAGCGCAGCTCGCGGCAGCTCGATCATGGTGCCGATCAGGACGGACAGCTCGACGTCCTGCTCCCGGGCGACATCGGCGAGGACCTGCTCGGTCTGTTCTCGGACGATCTCCAGCTCCTGTACCGCGCCGACGAGCGGGATCATGATCTCCGGGATCGGATGCTTTCCGGCCTTGAGGAGCTCGGCTGTCGCCTCGGCGATCGCCCGGGTCTGCAGCTTGAACAATCCCGGCACGACCAGGCCGAGCCGCACGCCGCGCAGCCCGAGCATGGGGTTCTCCTCGTGCAACCGGTGCACGGCTTCCATCAGGGTCTGGGCATCGTCGTCCGGCTCGTCCTTCGCCTCCGCGACCGCCACCCGCACGGACAGATCGGTCAGGTCGGGCAGGAACTCGTGCAGCGGCGGGTCCAGCAAGCGGATCGTGACCGGCAAACCGTCCATCGCGTCGAGGATCTGGACGAAGTCCGAGCGCTGGAACGGCAGCAGCGCGGCCAGCGCAGCCTCGGTCTCCTCGTCCGTCTCGGCCAGGATGAGCCGCTGGACGTGCTCGCGCCGCTCCCCCAGGAACATGTGCTCCGTGCGGCACAGCCCGATCCCCTCGGCGCCGAAGCGCCGGGAGCGCTTGGAGTCCTCGGCCGTGTCGGAGTTGGCCCGCACCTTCAGCCGGCGCACGTCGTCGGCGTGGCGCATCAGCCGGTGCACACCGCGGAGTAGGTCGTCGGCTTCCTCGGAGTCCGGATCGAGCTTGCCCTCGAAGTACTCCACGACTGGCGACGGTACGACCGGCACCTCGCCGAGGAAGACCGCACCGGTGCCGCCGTCGATGGAGATGACATCGCCCTCGGAGACCTTGAGGTCACCGGCGCGGAAGTACCGCTGCTTGACCCTGACGTCGAGGTTGTCCGCCCCGCAGACGCAGGTCTTGCCCATTCCGCGGGCGACGACGGCTGCGTGCGACGTCTTGCCGCCGCGGCTGGTCAGGATGCCCCGCGCGGCAATCATCCCGTTGAGGTCGTCGGGATTGGTCTCCCGTCGTACCAGGATCACGTCCTCACCGCGGTCGGCCCATTCGACCGCGGTCGTGGAGTCGAAGACCACCTTCCCAACTGCGGCGCCGGGCGACGCGGACATTCCCTTGCCGATCTGCTGCCGGTCGGCTTTCTCGTCGAACTGGGGGAACATCAGCTGCATCAGTTGGGCGCCGGTCACCCGGCGCAGGGCCTCGTCGAGATCGATCAGTCCCTCGTCGACGAGCTGGGTGGCGATGCGCACGGCGGCTCCCGGTGTCCGCTTGCCGACCCGGGTCTGCAGCATCCAGAGCTTCTCGCTCTCGACGGTGAACTCGATGTCGCACAGATCCAAGTAGTGCCGCTCCAGTTTCGCCATGATGCCGAGCAGCTCGTCGTACGCCGCCTTCTGCACGTCCTCCATGGCCGACAGCGGCAGCGTGTTGCGGATACCGGCCACGACGTCCTCGCCCTGCGCGTTCTGCAGGTAGTCGCCGTAGATGCCCTGGGCGCCCGTGCCCGGGTCGCGGGTGAACGCGACGCCGGTACCGGAGTCCATCCCCAGGTTGCCGAACACCATCGAGACCACGCTGACCGCCGTACCGAGGTCTGCGGGAATGCGCTCCTGGCGCCGGTAGAGCACGGCGCGATCGGAGTTCCATGAGGAGAAGACCGCGTTGATCGCCAGGTCCATCTGCTCACGCGGGTCAGTCGGGAAGTCCCGCCCCGACTCCTCCAGCACGATCTCCTTGTACGTCGACACCAGCTTGCGCAGGTCCTCGCCATCGAGGTCGAGGTCGTCGTCGCTGCCCTTGGCCTTCTTCGCCGCTTCCAGTGCCTCGTCGAAACGGCTGCCCTCGATGTCGAGCACGGTCTTGCCATACATCTGAATGAGCCGCCGGTAGGAATCCCAGGCGAAGCGCTCGTTGCCGCTGCGCGCGGCCAGGCCGTTCACGGACTCGTCGTTCAAGCCGACGTTGAGGACGGTTTCCATCATGCCCGGCATCGAGAAGGCCGCCCCGGAGCGGACGGACACGAGAAGCGGATCCTCAGCGTCGCCGAGGGTCTTGCCCATCGCCTTCTCCATCCCCGCCAGATGCTCGGAGATCTCCACGGCCAAGCCCTCAGGTACGTCGCCGCTCTCGAGATAGACCTTGCATGCCTTGGTGGTGATCGTGAATCCGGGCGGCACCGGCAGGCCCAAGTTGGTCATCTCGGCGAGGTTCGCGCCCTTACCCCCGAGCAGATCCTTGAGATCCCTGTTGCCCTCGGCGAAGTCGTAGACGAACTTGGTCACTGGACGCTCCTTTGGGCCTCACTCGGTCGCAGCAGCCTACCCAGCCGCGTTCGGCAAGCTCGTATTCGTGATGACGTCCGACATCACGACCACTACCGTCCGCACGTGAATCGCGTCGTGGAAGCTGTCGTGCCCACCCGTCTCGGCGTCGGATTCCGCTGGCTGCTCGCCTCGTCGTGGACGAGCAACCTTGGAGACGGGATCGCGATAGCCGCCGGCCCACTGCTCGTGGCCTCACAGACCGGTGACCCCTTCCTGGTCGCGTTGGCCGCACTGCTGCAGTGGCTGCCGCCGTTGGTGTTCGGCCTGTACGCCGGTGCCGTGGCGGACCGGCTGGATCGGCGACTGATCGTCATCACGGTGGACCTGGCGCGGGTGGTCGTCCTCATCGGGCTCTGCCTGACGATCGCCACCGATTCGATCTCCATCGTCGTGGTGCTCGCCTGCCTATTCCTGCTCGGCACGGCGGAGGTCTTCGCAGACAACACCTCCTCCACGCTGCTGCCGATGTTGGTCCACCGAGACGATCTTGCGATCGGCAACGCCCGGCTGATGACCGGCTTCATCACCGTCAATCAGCTCGCCGGCCCTCCCCTGGGCGCCGCGCTCTTCGCGACCGGCAAGATCTGGCCGTTCGTGGGCCAGGCCGTGCTCGTGTTCCTCGGGGCGCTGCTCGTGTCACGCATCGTGCTGCCCCGGCACGGTCGGGCCCGGCAGGAGCGACGTCACCTGCGGCACGACATCGCCGAGGGTGTTCGGTGGGCCTGGACGCATCCGGCCGTGCGCACACTGCTGCTGACCATCTTCACGTTCAACATCACGTTCGGAGCGGCGTGGTCGGTGCTGGTGCTCTACGCCACCCAGCACCTGGGGCTGGGCGAGATCGGCTTCGGGCTGCTCACCACCGTCGGGGCGGTCGGCGGGCTGCTTGGCATCGTGGCGTACGGATGGATCACCCGGCGACTGAGCTTGGGCAACATCATGCGGATCGGGCTGATCATCGAGACGCTCACCCACCTGGGCCTTGCCCTCGCAACATCCGCGTGGCTGGCGATGCCCATCTTCTTCGTGTTTGGTGCCCACGCCTTCATCTGGGGCACCACATCCGTCACCGTGCGCCAGCGGGCCGTGCCGTCGCAGCTGCAGGGCCGGGTGGGCAGTGTCAACCAGGTCGCGACGTTTGGCGGTCTGGTGGTGGGGTCGGGGATCGGCGGGCTGATCGCTCGCGAGTGGGGCGTGACCGCGCCGTTCTGGTTCGCCTTTGTCGGGTCCGCGGTCTTCGTCGTCGTCATCTGGCGGCAGCTCGCACATATCGCCCACACCGACGCCGCCGACGCCGCCGACCCCTCGATCGCCGTACGACAAACCATCGAAGGGTAAGTGGTCAGTACCGACGTGCTTCGGATTTCCTGTATTTGACCACTCATGGAAACTTCTCAGCCGCCGCTGGTGTCCAACTCCGCCCCGAAGGGCACCGCGCGAGACTGGGGATCGAGCAGCCAGCCCTCGGGGAGTACCACCTGTCGCGTACCGGTACCGCGGCCGCGTGGCGTCCCCAGGATCTCAGTCGGGTACGGCTGGTCGGCCAGAGCGGCCAGCCGATCTGTGAGCTGCGCCAAACTGTCCACAGTGGATAGTTCCGCACGCACTGGGCTGCCGACAGCGAAACCCTTGAGGTACCAGCCGACATGCTTGCGGAAGTCCCGGATACCCCGGTCGGCGCCCATGAACTCGATGAGCAGGGAAGCATGCCGGACCATCACCTCGGCGACCTCGCGCAAGTGCGGCAGTTGCCGCTCCGGCTGACCGGCGAAAGCCGCCGCCAGGTCACCGAACAGCCACGGTCGGCCGAGGCAGCCGCGGCCGACCACGACGCCGTCGCAGCCCGTCTCGGCCATCATCCGGACGGCGTCCGAGGCCTCCCAGATGTCGCCGTTGCCGAGCACCGGAATGTCCACAGTGGACTTCAATGCTGCTATCGCGGCCCAATCCGCGGCGCCGCCGTACATCTGTGCAGCCGTGCGCCCATGCAGCGCGACCCCCGCGATCCCTTCGTCCTCGGCAATCCGGCCGGCGTCGAGAAAGGTGGTGTGTGACGAGTCGATGCCGACGCGCATCTTCATCGTCACCGGGATCCGCCCGGCCGCTGCGTCAACCGCGGCGCGGAGGATGTCGCGCAACAGCCCGCGCCGGTACGGCAACGCCGCGCCGCCGCCCCTGCGGGTCACCTTCGGGACGGGACAGCCGAAGTTGAGGTCGACGTGGTCGGCTCGGTCCTCGGCCACAAGCATGCGGACCGCTTCGCCGACAACGGCGGGGTCGACGCCGTACAGCTGCAGCGACCGCGGCGACTCCTTCGGCGCGAATCGAATCATCCGCATCGTCCGCTCGTTCCGCTCGACGAGCGCCCGGCTGGTGATCATCTCGCAGACGTACAGGCCGCCGCCGTACTCCCGGCAGATCTGCCGGAACGCCGGGTTCGTGATCCCGGCCATCGGCGCGAGCACGACCGGCGAGTCGAGCGTCAGTGCCCCGATCCGCAGCGGTTGCGCGAGGGTTAGAGCTGCCACGTCAACACCGGCCCGTCGTCGGACCCACCGGTCGTCCATTCGACCTGGCGCAGCGTTGCGGCACGGGGAAGCACGAAGTAAGTGTGCCCCGAGACCGAGTCGCCGGAGCCGACCGGGCCGTGCCGGAACCGCGGATAGGCCGTCAACGTCGCCGTGGCCCGGCCGTGCCGGTCACCATCGCCGTCGACGAGCACGAGGCCGAGGTCAGAGGGCGCGAGAAAGTCCTGCTCGGCCAGGTTGGTCAGTTCACTCGCGGCGATGAGGGACCGCTGACCGGCCGGTACGCCGATGCCCTCCGCGGCGAAGAACTCGTCGGCGGGGTCACACACCCACAGCACCCGCACGGCCACCCCTGCGCCGGAGTGCTCCAGCAGGTCACCCAGCCGCGCACCTCCTGACGGCTCAGGCATCGATGGCTCAGGCGCCGACCAGGCGGGTGGCCAGGTAGGCCTCCAGCTTATCCATCGACACCCGCTCCTGCTGCATGGAGTCCCGTTCCCGCACCGTGACCGCATGGTCGTCAAGGCTGTCGAAGTCGACGGTGACGCAGTACGGCGTACCGACCTCGTCCTGGCGGCGGTAGCGCCGGCCGATCGCGCCGGCGTCGTCGAAGTCGACGTTCCAGATCCGCCGCAACTGGGCAGCCAGGTCCTTGGACTTGGGGGACAGATCGGCGTTGCGGGACAGCGGGAGGACGGCGGCCTTGAACGGCGCCAGCCGGTAGTCCAGGCGCAGCACGGTGCGCTTCTCCATCCCGCCCTTGGCATTGGGCGCCTCGTCCTCGGTGTAGCCGTCGACGAGGAAGGCCATCATCGAGCGGCCCACGCCGGCGGCAGGTTCGATGACGTACGGCACCCAGCGCTCACCCTTCTCCTGGTCGAAATACGACAGGTCCGCACCGGAATGCGTCGAGTGCGTGGTCAGGTCGAAATCGGTGCGGTTGGCGATGCCCTCCAGCTCCCCCCATTCCGAGCCGGCGAAACGGAAGCGGTACTCGATGTCCACCGTCCGCTTGGAGTAGTGCGAGAGCTTCTCCTGGGGATGCTCGAAGAAGCGGAGATTCTCCGGATCGATGCCGAGGTCGACGTACCACCGCATCCGCTCGGCGAGCCAGTACTCGTGCCACTGCTCGTCCGTGCCGGGCTCGACGAAGAACTCCATCTCCATCTGCTCGAACTCACGGGTTCGGAAGATGAAATTGCCCGGCGTGATCTCGTTGCGGAAGCTCTTGCCGAGCTGGCCGATCCCGAACGGCGGCCGCTTGCGCGCGGACTGCATCACGTTGAGGAAGTTCACGAAGATGCCCTGCGCCGTCTCAGGTCGAAGGTAGGCCAGACCGGACTCGTCCTCGACCGGACCGAGATGGGTGGACAGCAGGCCGTTGAACATCTTCGGCTCGGTAAAGGCGCCGCGGGTGCCGCAGTGCGGGCAGCTGATGTCGGCCAGCCCGTTGGCCGGCGGACGGCCGTGCCGCTCCTCGTACGCCTCCTCCAGATGGTCGGCCCGGAACCGCTTGTGGCAGCTCTGGCATTCGGTGAGCGGGTCGACAAAAGCGTTGATGTGACCCGAGGCCGCCCACACGTCACGGGCCAGGATGACGCTGGAATCCAGGCCGACGATGTCGTCGCGACCGGTGACCATCGAACGCCACCACTGCCGCTTGACGTTCTCCTTGAGCTCGACGCCGAGCGGACCGTAGTCCCATGCGGAACGCTGGCCGCCGTAGATCTCACTGGAGGGGTAGACGAAACCACGTCGCTTGCTGAGGCTGACGATCGTCTCGGTGCGGTCTGCGGGCACGGTGTGCTCCATCCGGCTGGCGGTCGGCGGTCTGCTGAGCACCCTACCGACTGTGATCACCCCGGTTTCCCGGTCCGCTCACATCCGATGCCCGGTCGCTACTCGTCGTCACCGCCTGTACGCCGTCGTCGCGCAGCAGGGTCTCGAACGCGCTCGGTTCGTCCCGGGCCAGCGCGAGCACCGGGGTGGCGCGCATCTTGACGTCGTAGGCCGACAGCGCCCGGCGGTAGGCGCCGACGCCCTCCCACTCGGTGACCATCGTCCACACCTCAGGGGCGTCCACGCTGCGCCCCACCAGGCCGGCACGGTAACCGGGGCGGGCCGCCAACGCGGCCACTGCCTCCCGTGCATTCGCGAGAAAACCGTCGGCGTCCTCAGCTGCGACGTCGAAGCGGGCGACGACGAACACCGGCCTACCTCCTGGCACTGGCAAACTGTCACGGTATCGAGGGGGTGCAATGACAAGTCCATGGCGGCGGTCGGTCGAGGCTCGCAGCGCGGTGGCGTTGCACGCGCTCACGGCTGCCCCGAAGTGGGCGCTGTTCCTGGTCGTGCTGGCCGTAGTCGTCGGCGGACTCCTGCTGACCGGGCTGCCGGCAACCCTGCTGCTCGGCGCGCTCGCGCTGTTCCTCGGCTGGCTCGCGTATCTCGCCTGGCCGGCACTGGCGCCGGGACAGCGGGGGCTGCGGCTGCTGACCGTGCTGCTCGTAGCGGCCGCCGCTATCGCCCGGTTCAGCGCGTCATGATCGTGAGTCGGACACTCCGTGACATGCCGGCGTCACGCCTCATGATCATGACCGCGAGATGAGCGGCGTGATCTACGCGAGCCCGCTCGCCCGCGCCCGCGACACCGCCGCGCCCGTGGCTCGGTCCCGCGACCTAGAGATCCGGCTGGACGAGGATCTGCTCGAGTTCGACTCCGGTGACGTCGCCGGTTCCGTCAGGGCCGACGTGAAGGTGCGGCTCCGGCGCGACCACCTCACAACCTCGACTGGGACGGTCCGCGCCACGGGCCGCTGGAACTCGACGCCGGCGCGTTCCTGGCGACCCTTGTGCCTCGCCAGCCAGCACCCGGAGCTGTCGTCAGACACCGCCGCTGCGGCTGCCGCGCTGCTTGCTGCAGCCGACGACCTGCTCGAAACGTCATGATCATGAGGCGGCGACTCGGCGTGTTGCGGAGTGTCCGCCTCATGATCATGAGCCGGCCAGGCGGCTACAACCCGACCTGCCGCCCACTGAAGGTCAACCTCGACCGCTGGTCGAGCGGGCTCGCCGCGCCACCGAGTCGATCGACACCGCGAGCAACAGGACCGCGCCGGTCACGATGAACCGCACGGAGGAGTCCACCAGCAGCAGGTTCAGACCGCTCTGGATCATCTGCAGCACGAGGATGCCGAGCAGCGCCGCGTACGCCGAACCGCGGCCGCCGAACAGCGACGTCCCACCGATGACGGCGGCAGCGATCGCGGTCAGGTTCGTGTCACCGGCGCCGCTGGCCTGCGAGACCGAGGTGAGCTGGGCAGCGGCGAGCAGTCCGCCCATCGCGGCGAACAGCCCGGTGCAGGCGAACACGGAGATCCTGATCCGCGTGACGTTGATGCCGGATCGGCGGGCCGCCTCGACGTTGCCACCGACGGCGAACACGTGCCGGCCCCACCGCCGCTTGCGCAGCACTAAGTCCATCAGCACGACCAGGGCGACGAAGAACAGGGGCAGGTATCCGATCCCCCGGTCGATGTTGAGGTAGTAGACGAAATAGGCGAGCGCGACGGCCATCAGTGCCGACCGGACGATGACGCCGGTCATGGACGGCGCCGAGAGCTGGGCGGCCTGCCGCCTGCGGATGCCGTAGATCGAGCCGGCGGCATACAGCGCCACGACGAGGACGACCAGCAGGTAGGACTGCCACTCGGAGAGGAACTTGAATCTGACGAACTCCACGAACCACGAGTCCGGCAAGTTGATCGTGCCGTTCGGTCCGAGCACCACGAGTTGGAAGCCTGCGAACCCGAGCAGCCCGGCCAAGGTGATGACGAAGCTTGGTACGCCGACCTTCGTGAAGAGCACGCCGTACACGACCCCGATCCCGGCGCCGGTGCCCATCCCGATGAGCAGCGCGGCCCAGACCGGCCAGCCGTGGTAGACAACGAGGACGGCCATGATGCTCGCCGCGAGTCCGCTGACGGAGCCGACGGACAGGTCGATCTCGCCGAGCAGCAGGACGAGCACGACGCCGAGGGCGATGATGCCGACCGGCGCGGCGAAGAGGGTGATGTTGACCAGCGTCCGGGAGGACAGGAACGCCGGGTTCTGCACATAGAAGACGATGGCGATGGCGAGGATGCCGATCAGGACCGGCAGGGTGCCGAGGTCGCCGCCCTGCACCCGGCGGCGCAGTACGGTCAGCGCTCCGGCGAAACCCTTCTCCTGCAACAGTCGCTCGTCCGCGATGTTCGCGGGCACCGCCGGGCCGGGCTCCTCGATCTTTGCCTCGTCCGCACGAGTCATGACTTCTTCCCTTCGACCGTGCTGCCGGTGCTGCCGGTGCTGCCCGTGCCGGTCGTGCGATCGCGGCGCTGGGTGACGACGTTGTCCGATGCCCCGGTGATGGCGGCGACGAGCTGCTCGGTCGAGGCATCGGCGATGTTGAACTCGGCGGCGTTGCGGCCGAGCCGCAGGACCACGATCCGGTCGGCCACGGCCTGGACGTCAGCCATGTTGTGGCTGATCAGGATGACGCCGTGCCCGTTCTCACGCAGCCGCTCGACCAGGTTCAGCACCTCCGCGGTCTGCGCGACGCCGAGCGCCGCCGTCGGCTCGTCGAGCATGACCACCTTGGGGTCGCCGATCAGCGAACGCGCGATCGCCACCGTCTGCCGTTGCCCACCGGAGAGTCCGGCGATCGGGATGCGGACCGACGGAATCTTCGCTGAAAGCTGCCGCAGCAGTTGCCACGCCTGGCGCTCCATCTCGACCTCGTCGAGGAAGACGCCTCGCACGCTCTCCTGCCCCAGTGACAGGTTCGCGACGACGTCGAGGTTGTCACACAGCGCCAGGTCCTGGAACACCGTCGCGATGCCCAGCCGCTGAGCGTCCTGCGGGTTCTGCAGATGGACGTCCCGGCCGTCGAAGCGGACAGTCCCGGAGTCCGCTTGATGTACGCCGGCGATCACCTTGACGAGCGTGGACTTACCCGCCCCGTTGTCCCCGACAAGCGCGACCACCTCACCGGTGTGGACGAAGAAGTCCACATCGGACAGCGCCTGTACGGCGCCGAACCGCTTACTGATGCCCGTCATTGACAACACCGGGTCGCCCGACGTAGTGGTCACGGCGGGCTTGCTCAACATCTCGGTCATCTGGTCTTCCTTTCGGACCCGGGCTATGACGGAACAAGTGTGCTGGATAGACCACGGGGGCGACCCGTTGTCGAGTCGCCCCCGCGGGGCTCGGTGTGTCGCGATCAGGCCGCTCGCGGCCTGTCGGGCGGACTAACCCAGTCCGGCTGCGGTGCAGGCGTCGGCGTACTCGTCGGTGCAGATGTCCTCGACGGCGTACAGGCCGTCGGCGACGACGGTGTCCCCGACGTTGTCCTGGGTGACGACGATCGGGTCGAAGATGAACGAGTCGACACCCTCGAAATCAGTGACCTCGGTTTCGCCGACGGTGCCGACGTCGTCCCCGTTGGCGACGGCGACTGCGACCTCGGCGGCTGTCTCGGCCTCGATCGGGTACGGCTTGTAAACGGTCATGTACTGCTCGCCGGAGACGATGCGCTGGATGGCTGCCAGTTCGGCGTCCTGCCCGGTGACCGGCGGAACCGTCGTGACACCGGCGCCGGTCAGTGCGGCGATGACGCCTCCTGCCTGCCCGTCGTTGGCCGCGTAGACCCCGGCGATCTCGCTCGGGTCGAAGCTGGACAGCTGGTCGGTGACGAAGCTCTGCGCGTTACCAGGACTCCAGTCCGGGTTGTCGAACTCCGCGAGGATCGTGAGCCCGCTCGCGTCGATGACGCTGTGCGCGCCAGCCTTGAACTGGGCGGCGTTCGGGTCGGTGGGGGCGCCGTTGAGCATGAAGATGCCCCCGGTGTCGCCGAGGGCATCGACGAGGGCTTGCGCCTGGAGCTCCCCGACGGTCTGGTTGTCGAAGGACATGTAGTAGTCGGCGCCTTCGATGAATCGGTCATACGCGATGACCGGGATGCCCGCGTCCTGCGCAGAGGTCACGAGGCTGGTCGCGGATGCGCCGTTGACCGGGTCGAGGACCATGACGTCCACTTCGTCGGTGATGGCGGTCTCTACCTGTTGCTGCTGCTTGGCCTCGTCCTGGTCTGCGTTGAAGTACACGACCTCGCAGTCCGCGCACAGGTCGGTGACCTTGGCCTCGAACAGAGGCCGGTCGAACGATTCGTAGCGGGTGGTCTGCGACTCCGGCAGCAACAGGGCGATCTTCTTCCCGCCGCCAGAGGCGGTGTCGCCGTCATCACCACCTGTGTCGTTCGCGCCGCAGGCGGCGAGGGATCCGGTGCTGATCGCGGCGACGGCGACCATCGTCAGCGTTCGGCGAGCCCGGCGAGTGGACACGATCACGATTCCTCCAGAGGACTTGATTCACGGCGTTCGCAGTAGTGTCGAGCCATCCGGCCGAATCGTCAAGACTTGAACTTAAAAACAGCAATCGTGTTCTGTATCACAAGTTTTGCGTTCGAGACTTGACGACTAGATGGTTCGACTGCCTAAATACTGCGCATGATTGCCCGGCTGGCATCCCGCACGTCTGCGCCTGGCTCCACGTCCTCACTGCGCGCGGCCAACCAGCGCCGGGTCATCGATGCGTTGCGGGAAGCCACCGGGAATGCGCCGATCTCGCAGGCGGACATCGCCCGGACGACACACCTCGCCCCGGCCACGGTCTCCAACATCGTGCGGGAGCTGGCCGGGGTCGGTCTGGTCGAAACCACCGGCGGGGCCGGGCGGCGAGGCACCGAGGTGCGGATCTCCCGGCAGGCGGGGCTCGTCGCCGCCGTGGACTTCGGGCACCGCCACCTCAGGGTGGCCGTCGGGGACCTGGGCGGCACGGTGCTTGCCGAGGACCGGTTACCGCTCGCGCCGGACCACGACCACGAGCACGGACTCGGCATCGCCGAGCAGATGCTCGGCGGTCTGCTGGACGCGATCGGCGCCGGTACTGCCGACGTGCTCAGCGTGGGGATGGGTCTGCCGGCCCCGGTCGGTCAGGACGGACTCGTGATTTCGTCGTCGATCCTGCCGGGCTGGGTCGGCGTGGACGCAGCCGCCGCCGCGGGAGACCGCTTCGCGAAACCGGTTCACGTCGACAACGACGCGAACCTGTGCGCGCTTGCGGAGCACCGCGTGGGGGCGGGAATCGGACACGACTGCATGGTCTACCTCAAGGTGTCCTCCGGCGTCGGCGCCGGCATTCTCATCGATGGCCGGCCGTTTCGCGGCAGCGCCGGTACGGCGGGGGAGATCGGGCATCTCACCTTCGACGAGAACGGCCCGATCTGCAGGTGCGGCAGCCGCGGCTGCCTCGAGGCGTACACGTCGGTGGGCATGCTGCAGGAGATGCTGCACCTGCAGCACCCGGACACCTCGATGACCGACCTGGTGGCAGCGGCGAACGGTGGTGATCTCGCGGTTCAGCGCGCGTTCGAGGACGTCGGCAGCCGGCTCGGCTGGGGGATTGCGGCCATCGCCAACCTGCTCAACCCCTCCTGTCTCGTGATCGGCGGAGACATGGCGCTGGCCGGCGGCCTGCTGCTCGAGTCCGTACGCGACGGCGTACGGCGACATGCCCTGGCACCGGTGTCCTCGACCTTGACGTTGGCGCTGGGCGCGCTGGGCGAGCGTTCGGCGGTGATGGGGGCGCTGCTGCTGGCGCTGGACAGCACCGAACTCGCGCTCCCCGCGGCCGGCTGACCCGTTCCCGGCTCAGGCGTCAGGGCGGCGCCCGACGTAGACGGTGCGGGCGGCCAGCAGGTACAGGTCCGATCGGACGGATCGGTGTACGGCGTCCTCCGGGTCGGTCAGTCGACGCAGGATGTCGCGGTCCTCGGCACTGACGAGATCCTCGAGTCCGTCCCGCTCGAGCAGGCTCCGAAGCCGGCCGATGACGTACTCGCTCTCGCCCGGCCCCAGCGGCGCAGGCAGGTCGATCAGGAACGATCTGGCGGTGACGTCGACCAGTCCAGCGTGGCGCAGGGCGGTGGACCAGCCGTAGGCCATCGGCAGCGCTCCGCCTAGGTCGCGGCGCATCCGGGTGAACCACCGGTCGTGGGCGGCGTCCAGGCGGATCTCCAAGCCAGGCTCGCCGATCCCGAGATCCCACGGCAGGCTGCGGCTCTGCAACCCGCCCTCGCCCAAAGCCAACCGTCCGCCTGGCGCAAGCCGGGTGGCGAGATCGGTCACCACGGACTGCTGATCCGGGAGGTGATGGAGTACGCCGCTGGCCCAGATCAGATCTGCCGACGCAGGTGGAATCGGCAGTTCGGTGCCGAGGTCGGCGAGCACCGTCTCCACGCCGGTGTGCCGACGGGTGGCCGCCAGCAACGCCGGCTCGCCGTCCACGGCCACGAGCCGAGCGTCCGGCGCGGCGGCGCTGAGGGCCGCGGTCATGCCACCGGCCCCGCAGCCGACGTCGTAGATCACCCGCTCCGGCCCGGTCAGCAACCAGCCGGCGATCTGCGCCGTGACGTCCGCCTCGATCTCGTCTGCCCGCGCAAGGGCATCGAGCATCGCCGACCAGTCCAGATCCGCTGTTCCGCCGTGTTGGTGGGCCATCGCGCCTCCTCATCGAGAGTCGACAGTGAGGACTGCCGAGTCATGCGACTTTGACAATGATTGTCATCTTAGTTGAGAGTTGTTCTCATGAAGCCGACAACCTTCCTGGTTGCGTGCACCGCGCTCGCCCTGGCGGTCGCCGGCTGCGGGTCCGCCGGCTCCGTCTCAGGCGCCGGTGGAGAGGCACTGCGCGTCGTTGTCGGCTTCTACCCACTGCAGTTTCTCGCCGAGCGGATCGGCGGTGACAGTATCCAGGTCAGCAGCCTGGCCCAGCCCGGTGCGGAACCGCACGACCTCGAACTCACCCCGCAACAGATCGCCCAGGTCGCCGGGGCCGATGTCGTGCTGTACCTCGGCGGGTTCCAGCCCGCCGTGGACGACGCCGTGGCGCAGAATGCCGAGGATTCGGCCTTCGACGTACTCGGCGCGACCGACGTCACAGCAGAACCGAGCGAGAACGGCGAATCCGGTCCGGACCCGCATGTCTGGCTCGACCCGACCCGGTACGCCGAAATTGCCGGCGCCGTCGCCGACCGGATGGCCGAAGCCGACCCCGGCAACGCCGAGAACTACCACGCGAACGGTGTCGCGCTCGGCAAGGACCTGACGGCTCTGGACGAGGAATTCCGGACGGGCCTCGAGGACTGCGACCGGGCTGAGATCGTCACGACGCATGACGCATTCGGCTACCTCGCCGGCCGCTACGACCTGGAGCAGGTCGCGATCGCTGGGTTGTCACCTGAGGACGAGCCGTCGCCGCAGACCCTGGACGAGGTTCGCCAGTTCGCCGAGGACCACGGCGTCACGACGATCTTCTACGAAGCGGCGGTAACGCCCGAGTACGCCGAAACCGTCGCCGAGCAGGTAGGAGCCGATACCGCCGTGCTCTCCCCCGTCGAGGTCGTGGACGACGGCGAGGACTACCTGTCCGTGATGCGCTCGAACCTCGCCACCCTGCAGGATGCATTGGGGTGCGGATGAGCGACCACATCGTCGACGTACTGGGGGCCTCGGCTGCACTCGGCGGCCGGCCCATCCTGCACGGCGTCGACCTGACGCTCGACCCAGGCGAAGTCGTCACGCTGCTCGGCGCCAACGGTTCGGGCAAGTCCACCCTGGTCAGGGCCATCGTCGGGCTGGTCCCACTGACCGGCGGCACGGTCGCCCTGTTCGGGACGCCGTTGACGGAGTTCGCCGACTGGGCCCGCGTCGGCTACGTACCGCAGCGCGTTATGGCGGCCAGCGGCGTGCCGGCGACGGTGCGCGAAGTGGTCTGCGCGGGACGGCTGTCCGGCCGGCGGATCTTCACTCGCTTCGGTGCCGCCGACCGCGCCGCCGTCGACGACGCGCTGGACGTCGTGGGACTGCACCCGCTCGCCGGGGTGGGAGTCGCCCGGCTGTCCGGCGGCCAGCAGCAGCGGGTGTTGATCGCCCGAGCGCTCGCCGGGCGACCGGACCTGCTCATCCTGGACGAGCCGATGTCCGGAGTCGACGCGGACAGCCAGGCCGCGATCGTGGCGGCGCTGCAGCGGATGACCGGCGCCGGTACGAGCGTGCTGGTGGTCCTGCACGAACTCGGCCAACTCTCCCCCCTGATCGATCGCTCGATGGTGCTGCGCGGCGGCCGGGTGGCCTACGTAGGGACGGCGCCGCCGGACCCGGCCGAGGACCGTGACGCCGACCACGACTTCCACCCGCCGGTCGCCGGCGGATTCGGCCTGTCCTCCTCGCCGCTGGGATCGGCGCGGCCGTGAGCTATCTGGCCCTGCCGTTCATCCAAAAGGCGCTGGTCGCCGCCGTACTGGTCGGCCTGGCCGCGCCCGCGGTCGGGACGTACCTCGTCCAGCGGCGACTGGCGCTGATGGGCGACGGCATCGGGCACGTCGCGCTGACGGGCGTGGCGTTGGGGTTCCTGCTCGGCACCTCTCCCGTACTGACCGCCGTGATTGTGGCGTCCCTCGGTGCGATCGCGATCGAACTGGTCCGCGCCCGTGGCAAGGCGAGCGGCGACGTCGCGCTGGCGATGCTGTTCTATGGCGGGATTGCGGGAGGGGTGCTGCTGATCAGCCTCGAGCCCGGCGGCAACACGAATCTTCTGACCTACCTGTTCGGCTCGATCCTCACCGTCAATGCGCAGGACCTCGTCACCATCGGGGTACTGGCGGTCGGTGTCCTCGTGGTGGCGATCGGTCTGCGTCGGCAGTTGTTCTCGGTCTGCCAGGACGAGGAGTTCGCCCGAGTCTCGGGGCTGCCCGTGCCGCTGCTCAACATCGTGCTGGCGGTGACCGCAGCGCTGACTGTCACCGTCGCGATGCGCGTCGTCGGCCTGCTGCTGGTGAGCGCACTGCTCGTGGTGCCAGTGGCCGCAGCCCAGCAACTCACCCGCGGATTCGCGGCGACGATGACCGCCGCGATGGCCATCGGCGTCGTCGTATCGGTGGGTGGCGTCGTGGCGTCGTACCCGCTCGACGTCGGCCCCGGTTCGCTGATCGTGATTCTCGCCATCGCGGTCTTCGGCCTCGCGTCGCTGGCCGCGGCAGTGATGAGCCGTCGCAGGCCGGTCGCGGTGTAGTGCTGCTGCGTACAGTGATCGCCGTGACGCCAGCACCGGGCGCGGCGACTCGGGTTGACCCGTACGTGGACGCCGGCGAGCTGCTCAAGGCGCTGTCCGCGCCGGTACGCATCGCGATCGTCACCCAGTTGCACACGAGTGGTCCGGCGTGCGTCCACGAGCTGGTCGACGCCCTGCAGGTCGCCCAGCCGCTGGTGAGCCAGCACCTGCGGATCCTGCGCTCGGCCTCGATCGTCGAGGGCCGCCGCCGCGGCCGAGAGGTGGTCTACGCACTCGTGGACGAGCACGTCGCGCACATCGTCGCCGACGCCGTGGCGCACGTACAGGAAGACCGTCACGTGCACGACCAGCGGCACAATCAGGAAGGACGATGACTGCGCCGCTGCGCAGTACCCGGCAACGGACCGCGGTCTCGGCCCTGTTGGGTGATCTTGAGGGATTCCGCAGCACCAAACAGATCCATCAGCTGCTGTGCGCGCAAGGCGACGCGGTGGGTCTGAGCACCGTCTACCGCACCCTGCAGGCAATGGCGGACGCCGGCGAGCTGGATGTCATCAAGACCGAGGACGAGTCGCTCTACCGCAAGTGCAGTGCCAGTCATCACCACCACCTGGTCTGCCGTGGGTGCGGTCGGACCGAGGAGGTGGAGGGACCGACGGTGGAACGCTGGGCAGACCGGGTCGCCGCCGAGCACGATTTCGCCGACGTCAGCCACACGCTCGAGATATTCGGTAGCTGCGCCGGCTGCCGGCGCTAGGACCCGGTCAGTTCGCGGCGAACGTCGGCCGCCGCGGCGATCACTGGCAGCAGCACCGACCGCAACCGGGTGGGATCGTCGTCGCGGAGCAGGCAGTACCGCAGCAGGACGTCCGCGTCCCCGTTCTCGGCTGGGATGAGCACGATCCCGCCTAGCAACATGCTGGCGTTGCGCTCGTGCACCCACCGGTCCAGTGCCGGGGTCAGGGCCCGACCGGTCGCCGCCAGGCAGGTGATCGTGAGCAGCTCCACGCCCGCACCGAGCCGCCCGTGCTGGACGAAGCCCGGCACACCGTCCACGACGAACGTCTGGTCGCCTTCGGCATCGGAGACCAGCGACCCGTCGGAGACCTCGCCCAGGGCTGCTCGTACGACAGCGCCCGGGTCCATCACCGGCTCAGCCTCTCACGCTGATCCGGTGGCCGTGCCGCCTACGCGGATCCGAACCGGCGCTGGCGGCCGGCGTATGCCTCGCAGGCCGACCAGAGCTGCCGCCGGTCGAAATCGGGCCAGAGCGTGTCCAGGAAAGCCAGCTCTGCATACGCCGCCTGCCAGATCAAGAAGTTGCTCGTGCGCTGCTCGCCGGAGCTCCGGATGAACAGGTCGACGTCGGGCATGTCCGGCTCGTCCAGGTAGCGCGCGAACGTCTTTTCGTCGACGCGGTCCGGCCGCAGCCGCCCGGCAGCGACATCGCGCGCCAGCGCGGCCGCCGCGTCGGCTATCTCGGCTCGGCCGCCGTAGTTCACGCACATCGTGAGGGTGAGCACGTCGTTGTCCCGAGTCAGCTCCTCGGCCACTTCGAGTTCCCGGATCACGCTGCGCCAGAGCTTGGGGCGCCGCCCGGCCCAGCGCACCCGCACTCCCAGTTCGTGCATCTCGTCGCGCCGACGCCGGATGACGTCGCGGTTGAAGCCCATCAGGAAGCGGACCTCCTCCGGCGAGCGCCGCCAGTTCTCGGTGGAGAACGCGTACGCCGACAGCCACCGCACACCGAGCTCGATCGCCCCCTCGACGCAGTCGAAGAGCGAGTGCTCGCCTGCTTCATGCCCTGCCGTCCGAGGTAGTCCGCGCTGCTTCGCCCAGCGTCCGTTGCCGTCCATGACCAGCGCGACGTGCCGAGGCAGCAGCGCAGCCGGAATGTCCGGAGGCCGCGCCCCGCTGGCATGGCGGGCGGGCGGCCGGTTCACGGGTCCATGCCGGGTGACCAGACATCGAGGCCGTGGAACCGGGCCGCGGAGGCCATCAGGCGGTCATAGGTCACCAGCGCAACGAGAGCACCGCCGAGGACTGTCGCTGCGGCGACATGAATCGCATCCGACGAACGGAGTTGCGCCGGCGCCATGCGACCGGCTCGGGCCAGGAGTGAGCGGTCCAGCGTCAGGAGTTCGACGCTGCCGAGGAGCAGATCGACTCGCTCTCGACCCTCGTCATCGGCATAGCGCACCACCGCTCGGTAGAGCTCGGTCAGAACGAGTTCGCAACATGCGACGACGTGATCGGCAAGTGCGGTGCGCAGGGCCTCGCTTTCCGCTTCGACCCTGACGAGCTTCACCAGAGCGGACGTATCGACGTACAGCACGTCAGCGGTCGTCCTCTGCTCGCATCTCCGCCAGAATCTCGGACAACATCGGCTGGCCGGGGATCGCCGGCAGCGGCGGGGGGAGGTCTGCCAGCCTGCCCACGGCCGGCGTGAGTTTGCCTGCGGCGACGAGGGCCGCCCGCGGGTCGTCGGCGGGGGGCAGCGGGGACAGCAGCGCGACCGGGCGACCGTGATCGGTCACGGTGAACGTCTCCCCCTGCTCGACGCGGCGCAAGTAGACACTGATGTTCTGCCGGATCTCCCGTACGCCGACGCGATCCATGTAGCACAGGGTAGCACCTACCTGTCGACGAGCGATAGCGAACGCAGGCTGCGCTCCAGATGCC
>JACCXW010000378.1 GCA_013696785.1 Geodermatophilaceae bacterium
AGAGCTTCGTCCAGGCTTCGGTGAGCACCGAGCGCAGGATCTGCTCGATCTCGTCGAAGTGGCTCTGGTCGCAGATCAGCGGCGGGGCGAGCTGTACGACGGGGTCGCCACGGTCGTCGGCCCGGCAGTACAGCCCGGCTTCGAACAGCGCCTTGGACAGGAACCCGCGGAGCAGCCGCTCGGATTCCTCGGCATTGAACGTCTCGCGGTTCCCCTTGTCCTTGACCAGCTCGATCCCCCAGAAGTAGCCGTCGCCACGGACTTCGCCGACGATCGGCAGGTCGGTCAGCTTCGACAGGGTGGCCTCGAAAGCGCCCTCGTTGTCCAGCACCTTCTGGTTGAGCGCTTCACGCTCCATGATGTCGAGATTGACCAGCGCCACCGCGGAGGACACCGGGTGCCCACCGAAGGTGTAGCCGTGCGGGAAGCTCACGCCCGCACCGAGGAACGGCTCCATCACCCGCTCGGTCGCGAGCATCGCGCCGATCGGTGAATACCCGGACGTCATCCCTTTCGCGCAGGTCAGCAGATCCGGTTGATAGCCGAACTTGTCGCAGCCGAACGTCGTGCCCAATCGTCCGAACGCGCAGATGACCTCGTCACTGACCAGCAGTACGTCGTACTGGTCGCAGATCTCCCGGACCCGGTCGAAGTAGCCGGGGGGCGGCGGGAAACAGCCGCCGGAGTTCTGCACCGGCTCCAGGAAGACTGCGCACACGGTGTCCGCGCCCTCGAAGAGGATCGCCTGCTCGATCTGGTCGGCGGCCCACCGCCCGAACCGCTTCAGATCCTCCCCGTGCTCCGGAGCCCGGTAGAAGTTCGTGTTCGGCACCTTCACCGCACCCGGCACGAGCGGTTCGAAGTATTTCTTCGCATCCGGGATGCCGGTGATCGACAGCGCCCCGTGCGGCGTCCCGTGATAGGCGACGTGCCGGCTGATCACCTTCGTCTTGAGGGGCTTGCCGGTGAGCTTGAAGAACTGCTTCGCCGCCTTCCAGGCCGTCTCCACCGCCTCGCCACCGCCGGTCGTGAAGAACACCCGGTTGAGGTCACCGGGGGCCAGGTCGGCCAGTCGCTCGGCCAGCTCGACGGCCCGCGGGTGGGCGTAGGACCAGATCGGGAAGAACGCGAGTTCCTCGGCCTGTTTGGCCGCCGCCTGCGCCAGTTCCCGGCGGCCATGTCCCACCTGAACGACGAAGAGCCCGGACAGCCCGTCGAGGTACCGCTTGCCGTTGGTGTCCCAGATGTAGGCGCCGTCGCCCTTGGCGATGGTCGGGACCGGCGCGTCGGCGTAGGAGCCCATCCGGCTGAAATGCATCCACAGGTGGTCGGCGGCTGATGTCATGCCACCGGAGTGGCCGGTGAATCCTTCGGTGGTCGTCATCTGGAACCTCTCGTCGGTCTCGTGCTCCATGCGTACGTCTGCTTGCGCAGCTTCAGGTAGACGAACGTCTCCGTACTCAGCACCCCCGGTAGTGCGCGGATCTGCCGACCGACCACGTCCAGTAGCTCCTCGTCGTCGGAACAGACCACCTCGACGAGCAGGTCGTAGGACCCCGCGGTGATGACGACGTAGTCGACCTGGTCCAGCCCCGCCAGCGCGTCGGCGACGGTCTGGATGTCGCCTTCGGTCCGGATTCCGATCATGGCCTGCCGGTGCAAGCCGATCTGCAGCGGGTCCGTGACGGCGACGATCTGCATGACGCCTGACTCGATCAGTCGTTGCACCCGCTGGCGGACAGCGGCTTCGGACAAGCCCACCGCCTCGCCGATCCGTGCGTACGCCCGGCGGCCGTCCTGTTGCAGCTGCTCGATGATCGCCCCCGACAGCTCGTCCAAGGGGGGCGGCGGACGAGCTGTCGGAGGCATCTCCGCATCGTCGCGCCTGCGCAGCACACGGTGCAAGTGAATCCGTCGTACGAAGGGCGTTCGCCGACGAATTCTCACAGCGCGGACGCGCCCGCACTGTCGAAGACGGCGGCTGGACGGCTAGATTCCGGTCATGCCAACAGCCCTGCGCAACGTCATCGACGGCCGGTCCTCGGACACCCGCGGGGGCGCCACCGCGGATTTGATCAACCCCTCCACCGGCCAGGTCTTCGCCACTGCGCCGGTCTCGGACGTGGAGGACGTCGATGCGGCGGTGCGCGCGGCCGCTCGAGCCTTCGACGGCTGGCGCGATGCGACCCCCTCGGAGCGGCAGCGGGCGCTGCTGCGGATCGCCGATGCGATCGAGGCGCGGGCGGATGAGTTCGTCAGGGCCGAGAGCGAGAACACCGGCAAGCCGCTGGGGCTGACCGCCAGCGAGGAGATTCCGCCGATGGTGGATCAGATCCGCTTCTTCGCCGGCGCCGCTCGCTGCCTGGAGGGCCGCTCGGCAGGTGAGTACATGGCCGGGCACACTTCCTTTATCCGCCGCGAACCGGTGGGTGTCTGCGCCCAGGTGACGCCGTGGAACTACCCGATGATGATGGCGGTCTGGAAGTGGGCACCGGCAATAGCGGCCGGGAACACCGTCGTGCTCAAGCCGTCTGACACGACGCCCGTGACGACTCTTCTCATGGCCGAGGTGATGAACGAGTTCCTCCCGCCGGGTGTCTTCAACGTCGTCTGCGGAGACCGCGATACCGGACGCGCGTTGGTGACCCACAAGATCCCAGCGATGGCGTCGATCACTGGAAGCGTGCGGGCCGGGATGGACGTCGCCGCCGCGGCGGCGACAGACGTCAAACGGGTGCACCTGGAACTCGGCGGTAAGGCGCCGGTCGTCGTCTTCGACGACGCGGACGTGGCGGCAGCAGCCGAGGCGATCGCGGTCGCCGGCTACTTCAACGCGGGCCAGGACTGTACGGCGGCGACCCGGGTGCTGGCCGGCCCGCGGGTGCACGACGACTTCGTGGCCGCGCTGTCCGAGCAGGCGCGGACCGCGGCGAAGACCGGGATGCCCGATGACGAGGACGTCCTGTTCGGGCCGCTGAACAACGCCAACCAGCTGTCCCGGGTGACCGGCATCCTGTCGCGGCTACCGTCCTCGGCCTCCGTCGATGCCGGTGGGTCCGCCGTCGGCGGCGCCGGCTTCTTCCACGAGGCCACGGTGGTCTCGGGCCTCGGGCAGGACGACGAGGCGATCCAGGAGGAGATCTTCGGGCCGGTCATCACGGTGCAGCGGTTCAGCGACGAGGACGAGGCCGTGCGCTGGGCCAACGGCGTGCCGTACGGCCTGGCCTCCAGCGTCTGGACCCGCGACCACTCCCGGGCGATGCGGATGTCGCGCCGGCTGGACTTCGGTTGCGTCTGGATCAACTGCCACATCCCGCTTGTGGCCGAGATGCCGCACGGCGGGTTCAAGCATTCCGGCTACGGCAAGGACCTGTCGATGTACGGGCTGGAGGACTACACCCGCATCAAGCACGTCATGACGAACATCGACGCCTGACCGGCGGGTACGGCGGGTCAGGTGGCGGGGCGGGTGAGGGCGTCCAGGCCGGCGCGGACGGCGGTATCGGCGGCGGTGTGTACGACGTCGCGATGCGGCGAGTACTCCTTCATGTCCGCAGAGGCCAGTGGGTTCCCGTCGACCGCGAACACCCCTCCGGCCGCCACCCCCCGGAGCCCTGCCAGGACGAGCAGCACCGACAGCTCCATCTCTACCGCGATGACACCGGCGTCGGCCCATTGCTGCAGCCTCGAGCCGAGCATCGGCATCGGATAGAACAGGTCGCTGGTCAGCACCACGCCGCGGTGCGCCGCTCCGGCCGTCTCGCTCAAGGCGGCGACGATGCCGGCGTCTGCGACCGCCGGGTACTCGGCCGGGATCAGCCGCACGGACGTCCCTTCGTCCCGCACCGCGCCCGTTGCGATGACGAGGTCGCCGTCCACCACGTCGGGCTGTAGCCCCCCGGCGGTCCCGGCCCTGATGATCCGCCGTACGCCGGCCCGCAGCAGCTCCTCCACGCAGACCGCCGCACCGGCTGAGCCCACCCCATGGGAGCTGATCGTCACCGGCTGGTCGGCGTACCACCCGGTGAAGGTGACGTACTCACGGTTGCGCCCGACCTCGCGAGCACTAGTCATCAGACGGGCCGCGCGCTCAGCTCGACCCGGGTCACCAACCACCAATGCAACGGGCGCGACGGACGAAACCGGAGTCCTGAGGAGCGGCAGTACCGCATCAGGGCCTAACAGCACATGCTGGGTAGTCACCGATGCACCGGGAGCTGGGCGAGCAGTCCTTGGCACGCCGCCGTGACGAGGTCAAGAGCGTGGTCGAAGTCGAGATCCGGTCCGCCGTACGGGTCGGGGACATCACGGTCCTCGGTCGGGGCGTCGGGGTCGAAGTCGCGCAGCAGCACTACTTTCGCAGCCTGCTCGTCGTCGGGCGCGAGCCGGCGCAGGTCGGCGACGTTGTGCCGGTCCAGGCCGATCACCAGGTCGTAGTCGGCGAAGTCCCGCGGTCCGAACTGGCGGGCGACGTGCGTGCTGCCGTCGTACCCCCGCCGTCCCAGCGCCTGGACGGCCGGCGGGTTGGCGCCGCCGCCGATGTGCCACGAGCCGGTCCCGGCACTGTCGACCTGCACGGGCAGCCCGGCGTCGGCCACCAGAGAGCGCATCACGACGGCGGCCATCGGGGAGCGGCAGATGTTGCCGAGGCAGACGAAGGAGATCCGGTACGGCGGGGCCGACATGGCTCCATCCTCGCCCATCGGCTGTGACACCGTGGGCCGATGATCGCCGGTACGCCGACGGGCGGCACGCCGGTGCCGCCGCAGGTGACCGCCCTCGCCGCCGGTGCCTCGATCCGGCCGGTCTGGGAGAACGGGCTCGGCGGCCTCACATTCGAGCTCGGCGGGGACAACGTGCGACGTTTCGTCAAGTGGACGCCGGCGTCCAGTGGCATCGACCTCGGCGCGGAGAGGGTCCGCCTCACGTGGGCGGCCGGCTACACGACGGTGCCGACCCCGTTGGACTACGGCGAGGACGAGGTCAGCTCGTGGCTGGTCACCGCCGCGGTTCCGGGCCAGAGCGCCGTGGCTCCTCGATGGCTCTCCGAACCGGCAGCGGCCGTCGAACAGATCGGCGCGGGGCTGCGGGCGTTCCACGACCGGTTGCCGGTGCCCGCCTGCCCGTTCACGGCCTCGGCCGAGGAACGGCTGGCCGAGATCCGCGGGCGGGCGGGCCGGATCGATCGAGCGACCTGGCACGAGGAGCACCGACACCTGTCCGTCGACGAGGCACTCGGGCTGCTCGCCGACATCCCGCCGGTCGACGCGCTCGTGGTCTGCCACGGCGACACCTGCGCCCCGAACACCTTGATCACCGACGACGGCCGCTGGTCCGGGCACGTCGATCTCGGGGAACTCGGGGTGGCAGACCGCTGGGCCGACCTTGCGGTCGCGACGTGGAGCCTGGAGTGGAACTACGGCCCCGGTTGGGAGCCACGGCTGCTGGCGGCGTACGGCGTGGAACCTGATCCGATCCGCACCGCGTACTACCGCCTGCTGTGGGGTCTCGGACCCTAGGGCGCGAATCGCCTAGACCGGACTGGATAGGGTCGCAGGCAGCCTGCCGGAAGGGGTCCGACGACGTGCCCGATGTCGATGCAGAATTCACAGCGCTGCCACTGCGCCAGCTCGCCGATGCCGCGCTGAGCAGAGCCGGGGAGCTGGGCGCCGAACATGCGGACCTCCGGGTTGAGCGGGTCCGGTCCCAGAACGTCGGACTTCGCGACGGGCGGGTCGAGTCTTCGCGGGATGGTGAGGAAGTCGGCCTCGCGGTGCGCCTCGTGCACGAGGGCACCTGGGGGTTCGCGGCCGGCATGGAGATGACCGTGGACGAAGCGGTCCGGCTGACCGAGCAGGCCGTCGACGTGGCCCGCGTCAGCGCTGCGGTGAACAGCGACCGGGTGGAGTTCGCGGACGAGCCGGTATACGCCGACGCCACGTACGTCTCGTCGTACGACATCGATCCATTCGGGGTACCGGAGCCGGAGAAACTGGCTCTGTTGACCGACTTCTGCGAGCGGCTGATGGCTGCGGACGGCGTCGACCATGTCAACGCGTCGTTGTACGCCGTCAAGGAGAACAAGTTCTACGCCGATCTCGCCGGCACGACGACGACGCAGCAGCGGGTCCGCATCTGGCCGGAGTTCGTCGCGGTGGCCGTCGATCGGGTGCAGGGCGGCTTCGAGACCATGCGGACGGTGAACGCGCCCATCGGCCGTGGCTGGGAGTACCTGACCGGGACCGGCTGGGACTTCGAGGCCGAACTCGCCGAACTGCCCGAGCTGCTGGCCGCCCGCACCAAGGCGCCGAGCATCGAGGCGGGCCGCTACGACCTCGTCGTACACCCCTCGAACCTGTGGTTGACCATCCACGAATCCATCGGTCACGCCACCGAACTGGACCGTGCGCTCGGGTACGAGGCGGCGTACGCAGGTACCTCGTTCGCGACCTTCGACAAGCTGAACTCGCTGCAGTACGGCTCGCCGGTCATGCATGTCACCGGTGACCGGATCGCCGAGCACGGCCTGTCGACCATCGGGTACGACGACGAGGGCGTCGCCGGCCAGCAGTGGGACCTCGTGCGCGACGGCGTGCTCGTCGGTTACCAGACCGACCGGAACATGGCCCGGCTGATGGATCTGGGTCGCTCCAACGGTTGTGCGTTCGCCGACTCCTCCGGGCACGTGCCGGTGCAGCGGATGGCGAACGTGTCGCTGCAGCCCGCCGCGAACGGACCCTCCACCGAGGAACTGATCGGCGGTGTCGAGAAGGGCCTGTACGTCGTCGGCGACAAGAGCTGGTCGATCGACATGCAGCGCTACAACTTCCAGTTCACCGCGCAGCGGTTCTATCTGATCGAGAACGGCCGGCTCGTCGGCCAGGTGAGGGATGCGGCGTACCAGGCGACGACGACCGACTTCTGGGGCGCCATGGAGGCTGTCGGCGGTCCGCAGACCTACGAGCTGCAGGGCTCCTTCCAGTGTGGCAAGGCGCAACCGGGGCAGGTGGCCGCAGTGAGCCACGGTTGCCCGTCGGCGCTGTTCCGCGGAATCAACATCCTCAACACTGTGACGGAGGGCGGGCGGTGAATCCCGAATTCTTGCGGGGGCAGGAGATCGTCGAGCGGGCGCTGGCAATCTCCCGGGCCGACGGTTGCATCGTCATTGTCAACGACCGCACCGAGGCGAACCTGAGATGGGCGAACAACAGCCTCACGACGAACGGTGCCATGCGCTCGCGGCATGTGGCCGTCGTCAGCATCGTGAAGGACGCGGTGGGTTCAGTCGGGCGCAGTGTGTCCACAGTGGACGATCTGGCGTTGCTGGTCAGTGCGTCGGAGAGCGCGGCACGGGAGGCGAGTCCGGCCGAAGACGTCATGCCTCTGGTCGACCCGGCCGATCCGGCCGGCGAGTGGGAGGCACCTCCCGCCGAGACCTCGATCGACGTCTTCTCGTCGGTGGCTCCCGCGCTGGGCGAGGCGTTCGGTCAGGCCAGGTCGGCGGAACGGCTGCTGTTCGGTTTCGCTGAGCACATCATGACCACGACGTTCCTCGGGACATCGACGGGACTGCGGCTGCGCTACGACCAGCCGACGGGAAGGGTCGAGCTCAACGGCAAGACCGGGGATCGCTCCCGATCTGTGTGGGCTGGAGTCGGTACCCGCGACTTCGCCGACGTCGACATCGCCGGGCTGGTCGCCCAGGTGTCGGGCAAGCTCGACTGGGGTTCCCGGCAGGTGGACCTGCCGGCGGGCCGGTACGAGACGCTGCTGCCGCCGACGGCAGTGGCCGACCTGATGGTGTACCTGTATTTCGTCGCGGAGATGCGCGAGGCGGACGAGGGCCGCACCGTGTTTTCCAAGCGTGGGGGCGGCACCCGGATCGGCGAGAAGCTCAGCTCTCACCCGGTCAACCTGCGCAGCGACCCGCATGAGCCGGGCCTGGAGACCGGGCCGTTCCTGGCGACCGAGGTGTCCGGGCAGGGCACGTCGGTGTTCGACAACGGGATGGCGACCGGAAGGATCGACTGGATCCGCGACGGCGAACTGCGCAATCTCGTCACGCCGCGCTGGTGGGCGGCCAAGTCAGGGGTCGCGCCGACCGCGTACGTCGAGAATCTCGTCCTGGAGGATCCAACCGGCGGAAAGTCCACGGAGGAGATGATCGCCGGGACCGATCGCGGGCTGCTCCTGACGACGCTCTGGTACATCCGGGAAGTGGACCCGCAGACGCTGCTGCTGACCGGGCTCACCCGGGACGGCGTCTTCCTGATCGAGGGCGGTGAGGTGACCGGGGCGGTGAACAACTACCGGTTCAACGAGAGCCCGGTGGACCTGCTCGGGAGGATGACCGAGGTCGGGCACAGCGAGCGGACATTGCCGCGGGAGTGGAACGACTTCTTCACCCGGGCGTCGATGCCGACCCTACGCATCCCCGACTTCAACATGAGCTCGGTCTCCCCCGCGTCGTAGCAACGCCGTTCATGATCGTGAGTGTGGATTCCGGGGAAACCCCCCAACCCACACTCACGATCATGAACCGAGCTGGACTTGTGATTAATTTCGCAAGCGCCCGGGGAGACGGCAGCCTGCGCGTTCGCTAGCCTGGTCAGACCCCACGTTGTCACCGCCGCCCCGGGCACCTGCTCGTGGTGGCTCCGACGCAATCTGTGGTGGAGTAGAGACGACCCATGGTTGGAGTGCAGCAGATGACGACTTCGGTGATCCCGGGACTGGACAATCCGCCTACGGCGCACGGCGAGCTGACGGCGTGGGTGACCGAGATCGCCGAACTGACCGCCCCTGAGCGGGTGCACTGGTGCGACGGCTCGGAGGCGGAGTGGACGCGCCTCACCGACCTCCTCGTCGCCAGCGGCACCTTCACCCGGCTGACCAAAAAGCCGAACTCCTTCCACGCAGCCTCCGACCCGAGCGATGTCGCCCGGGTCGAGGACCGCACCTACATCTGCTCGCTGCTCGAAGTCGACGCAGGGCCTACCAACAACTGGATGGACCCGGCGGAGATGAAGGCCACGATGACCGAGCTGTACCGCGGCTGCATGCGCGGCCGGACCATGTACGTCATCCCCTTCAGCATGGGGCCGGTCGGTGCCGAGAATTCCCTCTACGGCGTGGAGATCACCGACTCCGAGTACGTCGTGGCCTCGATGCGGATCATGGCCCGGATCGGCGCCGACGCGCTCCGTGCGATGGGGACGGACACGCCATTCGTCAAGGCGCTGCACTCGGTCGGCTACCCGCTCGAACCCGGCCAGGAGGACGTCACCTGGCCCTGCAACGACACGAAGTACATCAGCCACTTCCCGGACGAGCGGGCCATCTGGTCCTACGGCTCCGGCTATGGCGGCAACGCCCTGCTCGGCAAGAAGTGCTATTCGCTGCGGATCGCGAGCGCGATGGCCCACGACGAGGGCTGGCTCGCCGAGCACATGCTCATCCTCAAGCTCACCAATCCCGAGGGCCGCATCTACTACGTCACCGGCGCATTCCCGAGCGCGTGCGGCAAGACGAACCTGGCCATGCTGGAGCCGACCGTCGAAGGCTGGAAGGTGGAAACCCTCGGCGACGACATCGCCTGGATGCGCTTCGGCGAGGACGGCCGCCTCTACGCGGTCAATCCCGAGTTCGGTTTCTTCGGGGTGGCTCCAGGTACCGGCTACCACACCAACGCCAACGCCATGAAGACGATCGAGCAGGGCAACTCGATCTTCACCAACGTCGCGTTAACCGACGACGGCGACGTGTGGTGGGAGGGCATGACCAGGGAAGCGCCGGCGCACTTGACGGACTGGAAGGGCCGGGACTGGACGCCGGAGTCCGCAGAGGTCTCCAGCCATCCGAACAGCCGATTCTGTACGCCGGCCGGCCAGTGCCCCATCATCGCGCCTGAGTGGGAGGACCCGCAGGGCGTGCCCATCTCGGCCATGCTCTTCGGCGGGCGACGGGCCACGACGGTCCCGCTGGTCACTGAATCGCGGGACTGGCAGCACGGGGTGTTCCTCGGCGCGACGCTGTCCTCGGAGACCACCGCTGCGGCCGCCGGGAAGACCGGTGTCGTCCGGCGCGACCCGATGGCGATGCTGCCGTTCATCGGATACAACGCGGGGGACTACCTCAACCACTGGGTTCAGACCGGCAAGAGTGCCGACGCGGCCAAGCTACCCAAGATCTTCTACGTCAACTGGTTCCGTCGCGGGAAGGACGGTCACTTCCTGTGGCCGGGCTTCGGTGAGAACAGCCGCGTCCTCAAATGGGTGATCGAACGCATCGAAGGCACCGCCGCCGCCGAGGAAACCGTGATCGGACGTGTTCCCGCCCCGGGCTCGCTCGACACGGCCGGGCTGGACGTGTCCGCCGAGGACCTGGCCGGCACGCTGGAGGTCGACCACGACGAGTGGCGGGCGGAACTCCCGCTGATTCGCGAGTGGTTCGACAAGTTCGGCGACTCGCTGCCCACCACCATGCGTGACGAGCTGGCAGCCCTCGAGCAGCGTCTCGTCGGCTGACTCCGGGACTGGCTTGGCCGATCGCGGCCGACCGAGCCGCCGGCATCGATTACCGTGCCAAACGTGGGGGAAAGTCGAGGGACGGGACCCGTCGAGGCCTCTGCCGGACTGATGCCCTACCTCGAGGCCCTTCGCACACCCCACGCGCTGCGGATGGTGCTCTTCGGCTTCGTCGGCCGGTTGCCGCTGTCGATGGTCGGACTGGGCAGCGTGCTGCTCGTCCAGGACTACACCGGCTCATACGGTCTGGGCGGCGGCGTGGCGGCCACCGGTGCGGTGACGACGGCGCTGCTCGGCCCGGTGATCGGTCGGCTGGCTGACTGCCTCGGCCAGCGGCGGGTTCTCCTCCCGGTCGTGGCCGTGCACGTCGTGGGCGGGCTGACCTTCCTCTTCGCTGTGCGCAGCCAGACCGGATCGCGGCCCTGGCCGCTGTGGGTCATGTTCGTCGCAGCCGGGGTCGCCGGTGCGGCGCTGCCGCCGATCTCGAGCATGATCCGGACTCGGTGGAGCCACTTGCTCAAGGACTCCCGCCGGCTGCACACCGCCATGGCGTTCGAGTCTGTGGTCGATGAATTGGTGTTCATCATCGGGCCGGTGCTCGTGGCGTTCCTCTCCACGGCCGGGCACTCCACCTCAGGCATCGTCACCGCCTTCGTACTCGCCGTCGTCGGCAGCCTGCTCTTCGCCGCCCAATTCCACACCGAGCCGCCGCCGACCGGCCTGCACCCTCGGCACGGGGCGATGGCAATTCGTACGCCGGGGCTGGGAGTGCTCTGCCTGGTCAGTTTCGCGCTCGGAACCGTCCTCGGCGTACTGGAGGTCGGTCTTGTCGCGTTCGCCGACGAGGCGGGCCGCAAGGCGCTGTCAGGAGTGCTCATCGCAGCGCTCGCGGTCGGCTCGATGCTGTCCGGCGTGTTGTGGGGCCTGGTGCACTGGCACAGTGCGCTGCGCCGTCGGTTGATCTACACCCTGGCGCTGCTGGCCGCCGGCACCGTGCCGTTGTCGGTGTGCCGGAACATCTGGCTGATGATGGTCTTCGTATTCATCGCGGGGATCGCCGTCTCGCCCTCGCTCATCTCCGCATTCACGCTGACGGAGCGGCTCGTCCCCTCAGACGCGGTCACCGAGGGGTTCACCTGGCTAGGTACGGCCGTCGGCCTTGGTGTCGCGCTGGGTGCGGGTCTCAGCGGAAAGCTCGTCGACCTGTCCGGCGCCAACACCGCCTTCAGCGTCGCCACTGTCGCGGCCGCGGGGGCCGCGCTGGTGGTGCTGGCCGGCCAGCCGGCGCTGACCGAACACCACCCCGCTCGCCGGGTCGGTACGGACACCTGAAGCTCCTCGCGAGGTGAGTTCCGTCTCGGAACGCAAGGGCTACGCTGGCGACCGTGCCGAGTCTTGAGGTATCAGCCGATCCGGCGCCCGCGGTCGGGCTCGACTGGGCCGGGCGGCCCGTTGCCGACTGCCCGATCGGTCTGGCCGTCGGCCTGCTCGGTGATCGTTGGTCCCTGCTGATGCTGCGCGAGCTCTCGTTCGGCGTCGACCGCTTCGACGCCGTACAGGAGCACCTCGGGATCTCACGGCGGACGCTGAGCGAACGATTCGACGCTCTTGTCGAGGCCGACGTCGTGCGGCGAGTTCCCTATCGCGACCCCGGCCAGCGGACCCGGCTCCGCTATCAGCTGACGCCGGCCGGCGAGGAGGTATTGCCGCTGCTGATGGCGCTCGGTGCATGGGGAGAGCGCTACCGGCGTGACGGCAAGAGATCCGCGATCCGGATGGTCCACGCGGACTGCGGGGGCAGCGTCTACTCGCGGCTGCGGTGCAGTGCCGGGCACGACGTGCTCGATCTGGCCGATGTCACACCGGGGCTGCGTTCACCTCGTCAGCGCTGAGGCGTCACGCTCGGCGGTCCGGGCGCCTTGTGGGCGCAACGCCAACGACATCCCGGCCGCGAACAGGCACAGCGCCGCTGCGGCGAACCAGGCAATGTCGTAGGTTCCGGCTTCGGTCCGAAGGATGCCCGCCGCTGACGCGGCGATCGCTGCCCCGATCTGGTGACTGGCGAACACCCACCCGAACACCATCGTCCCGTCCGCACCGAACTCCTCGCGGCACAGCGCCACCGTCGGCGGCACGGTGGCGATCCAGTCGAGTCCGTAGAAGATGATGAAGATCAGCATGCTCGGGTGCGGCGTGGCGCTGAACAGGAACGGCAGCGCGATCAAGGACAGCCCGCGCAGGCCGTAGTACCAGCCGAGCAGAAGTCGGCTGTCCACGCGATCGGTAAGCCACCCGGACGCGATCGTCCCGACAATGTCGAACAGGCCGACGAGGGCGAGCAGCCCGGCGGCAGTTGTCCCCCGCATCCCGTGGTCGTGCGCGGCGGGGATGAAGTGCGTGCCTACAACGCCGACCGTCGTCGCCCCGCAGATCGCGAAACTCCCCGCCAGCAGCCAGAACACCGGCCGGTGCGTTGCCCGTCGCAGCGCCTGTACGGCGGCCCGTGCCGGACCGACGGTGCTGCTGCGAAGCGGCGCGGTCGCCGCCGGAGCTCCGCCGTACGGCTCGATCCCGATGTCCTCGGGGCGGTCGGTCAGGAAAGCCCAGACCAGGGGAACCACGGCGAGGGACGCTGCGGCAATGACGAGAGAGGCGGCGCGCCAGCCGGTCTCCTCGGAGAGGAACGCCAGAACCGGCAGGAAGACGAGTTGACCGGCGGTACCTCCCGCCGTGAGGACGCCGGTGACCAGGCCGCGGGAGCGGGTGAACCAACGATTCGCCACCGTGGCCGCGAAGACCACGGCCATCGAACCCGTGCCCAGACCGACGAGCAGTCCCCAGCACACGATCAGCTGCCAACTCGCGGACATGAACACGGTCAATCCGCTGCCCGCGGCGACCACGACCAGGGCAGTCGTGACGACCTGGCGCATTCCGAAGCGGTCCATCAGCGCCGCCGCGAAAGGAGCCGTGAGGCCGTACAGCAGGAGATTGACCGACACCGCAAAGGAGATGGTCGCGGTGGACCAGCCGAACTCGTCTTGCAGCGGCACGAGGAGAACGCCCGGGGCCGAGCGGAAGCCGGCCGCGCCGATCAGCGCGACGAGGGCGACGGTTGCGACGATCCATGCTCGGTGGGGGCGCCGCCGCAGGACGGCAGCCAGCTGGGTCACTGGGTCACTGGGTCACTGGGTTGTTGGGTCACTGGGCCATTGGGTCACGAGGTCATTGGGCGAGGTCGAAGACGAGGCAGGTGCTGGAGCCGGTGGCGACGAGCCGGCCCTGCGAATCTCGTACCTCCCCGTCGGCGAAGGACACCCGGCGTCCCCGTCGCGAGACGCGGCCGACCGCGGTGAGGTCACCCTCGCCGGCCCGGACCGGACGCAGGTAGCTCACCTTGATCTCCAGGCTGGTGTATCCCACCCCGGCTTCCAGCGTGGTCTGGACAGCGCAGCCGAGCACCGAGTCGAGCAGCGTGCAGACCAACCCGCCGTGGACGAGACCGATCGGGTTGTACACCGACTGGTCCGGCGTGCACCGGAAGG
>JACCXW010000381.1 GCA_013696785.1 Geodermatophilaceae bacterium
CGCACCGACCGCGCGTGCCGACGTATCGCGCGATCGCCGCTCGCAGCCCAGGGTGCCCGGACGGTTCGGCGTACGTTCCCGGGCTGTTCGCCCGGAGCCGCAACTCGCTGGTGACCAGCCGGCGCCAGGTGTCGAAGGGGAACAGGCTGGGATCGGGGATGCCGACCCGGAAGTCGAAGCGTGGGACGTCCAGCTGCGCGCTGGTCGGGGTGGGCGCGAACGTCCAGCCGGCCCTGGGGTGCAGCCCGGCGGTGCCTGCTGTTCGTGGCCGGCGTCGGGTGCGCCCTCGTGTGCCGGCAGCTGTCCCGGAGACCGACGTGCCGGTGACCGAGGCGCCGAGGTCCGAGACGAACGTGCCCGCACCGACCCGGCCGGTGAGAAACCCCTCCGCGGTCAGCCGTTCGTACGCCGTCGCGACCGTGTTGCGAGACACCTCGAGGCTCTGCGCCAGCTCGCGCGTGGGCGGGAGCCGGTCGCCCGGTCGCAGCCGGCCGTCACGGATCCCGTCACGCAGCGCCAGGTAGATCCGCGCGGTGAGGTCGCCCCGCCCGGCCAGGCTCACGTGGAAGTCCACGGGACCCCTCCCTCTGAATTGGCCCGGGTGGTCACCACGGTCAACGCCTGGAACCGCGTGTGTGTGACTGTTCGGATGGTCCCAGAGTCCTACCAGGCGGTGGGGTGAATACTGCCCGCAGCGGAGGTGGCATGAACACTCAGCTTCTCGACGAGGCGTACGACCGGCTGCACGCGACCGGCCCGGAGTTCGGCGGGGACGAAGACGGCAACAACGGGCTGACGAACCATGGCCCGATGGCCGCGGAGGTGCTGGCCCGGCGCGGCTACGAGGACAGCATCCCGTCCTGGGTTGACCGTTACGTTCCCCGCCTGATCGAGCTGCCGTCGGCTACGGACCCGATCCGTAGCGGCGCCTGGCGGGATGCGCTCGGGGACGGCAAGCGGGTCGGCGACTGGACGGCGTACTTCACCCAACAGGTCGTGGAGCGACCGTGGCTCGACGTTCTCGTCGAGTGGTGGCCGCGGCTGCTGCCGGGAATCGCCGCCGGCGCCACCCACGGCGTGATTCGGGTCGGCCACGCGGTCCGCACCCTCACCGGCGGGGACATCACGTCGCCGGCGCTGACCGAACTGGCTCACGGCCTCGCGTTCTGGGCCGCCCGCTCCCGGCTGCTACCCGGCATCACCGCTCCGTCCGGTTCGGCTACGCCTGAGGAGGCCCTTGCCCGGGTACCGCACCTACCCGAGCAGACCGGCCTGATGGCCAGTCGGCTCGGCCGGCTCGGGGATGTCACCGGGTGGCCGGCCGCGCAGGCTGCCCTGCGCGCCCCCACGGAAGACGACGACGTCGTGCGGTTGCTGCATGAACTCATCGACGCCGCGACCCTGCGCTACCTCACCCACGGCCACGGCAGCCCGGTCCTTCTCGTGCACACCGCCACCGCCCCGAACGCCGTCCTGCACACGCTGCCGAGCTTGCCGCGCGGGCTGTGGAAGCCGAGCTTCGCCGCGGTCTGGTCGGCCAGCGCCGCGATCATCGCCGCCTACGAGCCGACGTACGCCGTACCGCGAGAAGAGCTGCCGGCGGCTCCGACCGCTATTGCGGATGTCGTGGCGCGCTCGGTCGAACACGGTGACGAGCACGTCCTCAAGTTCACCGACACCGCAGTGGACGTCTACGAGCGGACGGGTCACCCGGACGCCCTCCGAGCGGCCGCGCGGATTGCCGACCTGATCGAGGCACGGTGACCTGAGGTCGGTGTTCAGCTGTCTGAGCCATCTCGAGTGCCCTCGCTGCGACGCGACGTACGACGCGTTCATCCGGCAGGGGTTGTGCACCTCGTGCGGGTCGCCGTTGCTGGCACGCTACGACCTGTCGTCGGTGCCGATCAGGCGCTCGGCCCTGGCCGGGCGGGCTCCCGACCTGTGGCGCTACCACGAGCTGCTGCCGGTGAGCGCGCCCACCGGCATCGTCAGCCTCGGTGAGGGGATGACCCCGCTGCTCGCCGTACCTCGGTTGGCGGAGTCCCTCGGCCTTCGGCAGCTGTGGCTCAAAGACGAGGGTCTGCTGCCCACGGGCTCGTTCAAGGCGCGCGGGGCGGCCGTGGGCGTGTCCCGGGCCAGAGAGCTCGGCGTACGGGCGATGGCGATGCCGACCAACGGCAACGCCGGCGCCGCCTGGTCGGCGTACGCGGCCCGGGCCGGTCTCGACATGCTCGTCGCGATGCCGGTTGACGCGCCCATGATCACCCAGGCCGAGACGGTCGCCGCCGGTGGCCGGCTCGTCCTTGTCGATGGGCTGATCTCCGACGCCGGCCGGCTGGTGTCAGCGGCCGTCGCCGGATCCCACTGGGTCGACGTGGGGACGCTCAAGGAGCCGTACCGGATCGAGGGCAAGAAGACGATGGGCTTCGAGCTGGCCGAGCAGCTCGGCTGGCGGATGCCCGACGTGGTGGTCTATCCGACCGGCGGCGGCGTCGGGCTGATCGGCATCGTCAAGGGACTGGCCGAGCTCGTCGCGCTGGGCTGGCTGGCGGGACCGCTTCCCCGGATGGTGTGCGTGCAGGCCACCGGCTGCGCCCCGATCGTGCGCGCCTTCGAGGCCGGTGCCGCCGAATCGCAGCCGTGGCCGGACGCGCGGACGGTGGCGTTCGGGATCACCGTTCCCAAGGCGCTGGGCGACTTCCTGGTCCTGGCCGCGCTGTATGACACCGACGGCACGGCGATCGCGGTGACCGACGAGGCCCTGCTCGCCGACGTCGCTCTGGTCGGCCGGCTGGAGGGCCTGTTCGTGTGCCCCGAAGGCGCCGCGACCGTGACCGCTACTCGCGCGCTGGTCGAGTCCGGCTGGATCGAACCGGACGAGGAGGTTGTCCTCCTCAACACCGGAACCGGGCTGATCTATCCAGACACCGTCCCAGTCAACGCGGTGACGATCCGGCCAGACGGCGATCTCGAACTGCCCAGCCGAGTGGCTGACGGGTCGATGCGTCCCTAGCATCACCCGGGATTTACCCACGCAGACAGGAGAAATAGGGATGAGCAAGCTCGTGGTCTCGCAGTTCGTGTCGCTCGACGGCGTCATGCAGGACCCGGCCGGAAACGAGGAATCAGGCCTCGGCCCTTGGAGCTTCGGCTTCGACCGTGGGGACGACGGCGACAAGTTCAAGCTCGACGAGCTGATGGGCAGCGACTCGCTCCTGCTGGGCCGGGTTACCTACGAGGGGTTCGCTGAGGCGTGGCCGTCGAGGGACGGCGACTTCGCCGACAAGTTCAACGGCATGCGCAAGTACGTCGTATCGACCACGCTGGGATCGGCGGACTGGAACAACTCGACGCTGATCAAGGAAAACGTCGCCGACGAGATCGCGCAGCTCAAGCAGCAAGACGGCGGCGACATCCTCGTCAATGGCAGCCGCACGCTCATCCAGACGCTGATGGAGCACGGTCTGGTCGACGAGTACCGGTTGATGGTCTTCCCGATCGTCCTGGGCCAGGGCGATCGGCTGTTCTCCGAGGGGAGCACCAGGTCGACGCTGCGCCTCGCCGACTCCAAGCCCGTCGGCTCCGACGGCGTCATCGTGCTCACCTACGTTCCCGCGCCGGAGGAAAAGGCTTCGTGAGCGACAGCCGCTACGAGCTCCGGCCCATCGGCTGGGTCGAATCCCCGTTGGTGGACCGGGAGGCCGCCCCGAAGCAGGGCGGTGAAGGGTCGCCGGAGGCGTGGCTCGTCTTCGAGCCCGAGGTCGGCGAGGCACTGCGCGACCTGCAACCGGGGACAGACGTGCTCGTGCTGACCTGGCTGGACAGGGCGGATCGCGGAGTTCTGCGGGTGCATCCGCGTGACGATCCGGCGAACCCCGAGCACGGTGTGTTCAGCACCCGGTCTGCTGATCGGCCCAACCCGATCGGGTTGCACCGCGTCGGCATCCTCGCGGTCGAAGGCAGGCGCATCCGCGTGCGTGACCTGGAGGCCCTCGACGGGACGCCCGTGTTGGACGTCAAGCCCGTCCTCGACCGCGCTCTGGATCGCTGAGGACTTCTCAGGCGCCGAGCACCAGGGGCCGCAGTTCCGCGGGTACCCCGGCGAGCGACCCGAACGGTCGCTGACCGGTCAGGTGACGAGCCTCGGCCACAGGCAGGCCGACCGAGCCGACGAGAACCTGCATCGCCGCCGAAGCCGGCAGCAGGTCGAACCAGCGCAGGCCGAGCGCCGTACGCCCCTCGGTGGTCAGCGTCCCGAAGGCTCGGACCCGGGCCATGCCACCGTCCGGAAAGACGTCCATCCGCAACTGCGTCACCGCCGGGCCTGACGGCAGCGGGAACCGGTGCCGGGTGTCACGCAGCAGCGCCGTCCGCGGCAACAGGGTGAGCCATCGCCCGTCCATCCCCAGGCCGCGGACCTGGGCCGCCCCGGGTGCGTTGCCCACGAAGCAGGACGTGTCCAGCTCGAGCAGCCGGACGACCCCGGACGCCGCCAGCCCGAAATGCACCCAGTCGTTGCCGTCGTCGCGACGCCGCGCGGTCTCCCAGCCGTCACCCATCGACGTAGCGTGGCCGGGTGAAATCAGGTTCGTGGGCGCCGAGTAGAAGCGGTTGCTGCAGTCCAGCACCGTGCCGCCGTTCTCCAGCGCGGCGAGGTCCACGACGCCGACGTCGAGCAGTCGCGGATCCGGAACGGGTTGCCCGTGCACGCGCAACCTGGCGACGCCGCCGTCCGGGTAGATGGTCAGCCTGACGTGGGTCACGCGGATCGAGGACGTCACGAGGTAGGCGTTGGCCTGGTCGCCGCCGGCCGGCGACCGCGGCACGAGCGTCGTCCAGTCCGGGTCGGCACCGGGATCGACGTACCCCTCGATTCCGGCCCCCTCGACCGAGATCTCGGGAGGATAGTTACCGGCGAAGAACGACGTGTCGACGACGACGCCACTGACTACGCCGGGCAGCCCGAGCCGCACGATCGCGTGGTCGTACCCCGGTCGACGACGGCGCCTGGTCTCCCAACCGTCGTAGATCTGGCCGCGGTGACCGAACGTGTGGGGGCGGAATCCGGGAGCCTGCGGCGTGATCAGGTTCTCCTTCTCGGCAAACAGCTCGTCGTTGGCTGCTATCACCGAGCCGCCCAACCGACGCGACGCGAGATCGGGCAGGGTCGTGAACTCCGTCATCCCGGTGGCTGTCATCGAGGGCTCCTTCGCATCAGCCGGTCCAGCGCGCCACGGTCCCACTCGACGGCGGCGGGATCGAAGGCGCCGCAGTCCAGCCCGCGGACGATCACCGCCGCCAACGCTTGCGCAGTGGCGGGTTCGTCGAGCACAGCCGTCGCGGACCGCTCGAGATAGTCGTGCAAGCGTCGGGCGGCAGCGGGCAACGCCCCCCGGAAGAACGAATACGTCGCCAGGTACCGCGTCGGCAGCTGACCCGGATGCAGGTCCCAACCCTGGTAGAAGCCGCGCTCCAGCGAGCGGCGTACGAGCCGGAGATGCTCCGTCCAGGCGTCGTGGACTTCGCTCCGATCTCCCACCGGCAGCCGGTTCGTCGAGCCGTCGGACAGGCGTACGCCGGTGCCCGCCGCCGCGATCTGCATCACCGACTTCGCATGGTCCGCGGCGGGATGGTCCATGCTCTGGTACGCCGCCGCGATTCCGCACGCCGCGGAGTAGTCGTACGTGCCGTAGTGCAGCCCCGAGCACCGACCCGCGGCGGCCTGGATCAGCCGGGCGACGGTCGCCGTTCCGTCGGCCCCGAGCACCGACTGCGGCGTCTCGATCTGGATCTCGAAGCGCAGTCGTGACGACGGCAGATCGTGCGCCGATTCCAGCCGCTCGCAGACGACGACCATTGCGCGAACCTGGTCGATCGCGGTCACCTTGGGCAGGGTGAGGATGAAACCGTCGGGCAACGGCCCGCAATCCAGCACCGTGGCGAGGAACAGATCGAGGCTGCGTACGCCGCGGCGCCGGGTTGCCGGCTCGAAGCTCT
>JACCXW010000385.1 GCA_013696785.1 Geodermatophilaceae bacterium
AGGTCCAGCTGCAGGCCAACTGCCGCCAGCGCGACGTCTACATCGTGCAGCCGCTGGTTCCGCCGGTTCAGGAGCACCTCGTCGAGCTGCTGATGATGCTGGACGCCGCCCGTGGCGCGTCGGCGGCACAGGTCACAGCTGTGATCCCGCAGTTTTTATATTATATTTCTGACAAGAAGGATGCCGGCCGGATCTCCATCGCCGCGCGGTTGGTCGCCGATCTCATCGCGACGGCGGGCGCGAACAGGGTCCTCACGATGGCGCTGCACGCACCGCAGGTGCATGGCTTCTTTAGCGTTCCGGTCGACCACCTCACCGCCATCACCCAGCTCGCCGGGCACTTCGCCGATCGGGACCTAGCGGGGACGGTGGTGGTCTCGCCGGACCTCGGCAACGCCAAGACGGCTACCCAGTTCGCCCGGTTGCTCGGCCTGCCGGTGGCTGCCGGCAACAAGCAGCGGCTGACCGACGAGCACGTGGTCATCGACTCCATCGTCGGCGACGTCGACCACAAGGACGTCATCATCTTGGACGACGAGATCGCCACCGGCGGCTCGGTCATCGAGTTGCTGGACCGGCTGCGGGAACGGTCGGTCGGGCGGATCTCGCTGGCGTGTACGCACGGACTCTTCACCGGTACGGCGTTGCAGCGGTTGGCCGAACAGCCGGATCTGCTGGAGATCGTCACCACCGACACCGTGCCGCTGCCGGCCGGAACCTCACCGTCGAATCTGACCGTCTGCTCCGTCGCCCCGCTCTTCGCCGATGCCATCAGCCGGATTCACCTGGGAGAGTCGGTCAGCAGCATGTTCGCCAGCGTCGGCGGTCACGGCTGAGCGACGGGCGGGGGAGCCGCGGCATCCCCGCCCGTGCACCCCCGCCGCTCGCGTCACCGACCTAGCACGGACCGCCGGCCTCCTCACCGGTCACCGCGAAGCCCTCGTCGACCTCGACGGTCACGAGTTCCCCGTCCGCGGTCTCGATGTGGGCCTCGTAGGTGCCGTCGGCATCGGTCTCCAGCCGGACGATGGTCGCCTCGGGGTACGCACCCAGTACAGCGGCCTCGACCGAATCCGCCACATCGCCCGTCAGCTCCTCCTCACCGGCACCCGGGCCGCCACCCCTTCCACCGGGGCGACCGGCGTCGTCAGCCGTCTCGTCGGTCGCGGTCTCGCCGGTGGTGGTTGTTGCGGACGGATCGGTGCTGTCGTCGGTGGCGGCGGTCGCGGTCAAGGTGCCGGCAAGTATCCCGCCGGCCAGCACGCCGCTCGCGACGAGTGCGGTGGCGCGCCCCCAACGCCGCGGCGGATTCGTGCGCGTGGTGTCAGCGATGTCTTCCATGGTTGTCCTCCTCGGGTACGGCCCCTGTGGTGAGGCCGATGGGAGAACAGTGCTGGCGCTGCCTGTGCTGGGGCTGTGCCGTCACTGGCAGGTCGCTGTGTCATCTGATTGGCGGTCATCTCATTGGCGCCGCCCGCCGGGATTGGTGATCATGGGTCGCGCCGGTCCAGACCGGCCGAAGCCCGTGATCATCCGCCCGGAGGTTGGCCATTCCCACCAAATCTGCTCGTGGTCCGGTCGAGCTGGACGTCCGGGGACCTTTCGACCTTGCCGCCAGCACCCGTTTCCTCGAGGGCTTCGCACCTGCTGCACGGCCTGATGCCGCCGCTGAACCGGAGCTGCTTCGCCTTGCCTTTCCCGCCGAGGCCGACTGGACCCCGGTCGGCGTGGCTGTCCGCCAGCACGGCGGCACTGTCACGGTCGAGGTGTCCGGCGGCACCGGCGGCCATGACGCGCGCGGCACCGCCGGCCATGACACGCGCGGCACCGCCGGCCATGACACGGTCGTCTCGCAGGTCGAGCGCATCCTGTCACTGGATGTCGATGGGGTCGGCTTTCCCGAGGTAGGTCGCCGCGATCCGGTGATCGGTGAGCTACAGGCCCGCTACCCGGGGCTGCGGCCGGTGTCCTTCCACTCTCCGTACGAGGCCGCCTGCTGGGCGATCATCGGCCAGCGCATCCGGATCAACCAGGCCGCGGTCCTCATGTCGCGGCTGGCCGATCAACAGGGTCAGGTGCTCACCGTCGCCGGTCGGCCGGTCACGGCGTTCCCCGGCCCGCGGCAGCTGCGTGACGGACCGCTGAGCGGACTCCCGACGGTCAAGGCCGAACGCCTGCGCGCCGTGGCGACGGCCGCGCTCGACGGCCGCCTGGACGCCGCCCGGTTGCGGTCGCTCGACAGTCAAGAGGCTCTCGGTGAGCTGGCCCAATTGCCCGGTGTCGGACCGTTCTCCGCACAACTCATCCTCGCTCGCGGCGCCGGGCACCCCGACCTCTTCCCGCGCGACGAGCGGCGGCTGCACGAGGAGATGACCCGCGCGTACGGGCTGGACGAGCCGACCCTCGAGGAGCTCACCGTCATCGCCGACGGCTGGGCGCCGTATCGCACCTGGGCCGGCCTGCTGCTGCGCACCCGCCGCGAGGACGACACCCACGAGATCCGACGCGGTCGGCGTACACCCCGCTGACGCCGCACCTCAGGCCTCGGCTGCCGGTCGCGTGACCCGGCGTTGAGCGGCCAGAATGAGGGCGCAGAAATGGTTGGCGCGCCTAGTCTTCGGTCGTCTCCACTGCTAGGACGTTCGAGTCCATCCAGACGACCTCCCAGAGATGGCCGTCGATGTCCTGGAAACTCCAGCCGTACATGCCGCCCATGTCCGTGGGCTCGTTCGACGGCTGACCGCCGGCGTCAAGTGCCTTGCCGACCATCTCGTCGACAGCTTCGCGGCTGTCCGCGGACAACGCCAGGATTGTCTCGGTGTGCGTCGTCGCGGTGGCGATCTCCTTCTTGGTGAACTCCTTGAAGCGACTCTCGACGAGAAGCATGACGGCAGAGTCGGCGCCGATGATCATGCAGGTGGCCTTGTCGTCGGTGAACCGTGGATCGAATTCGAATCCGAGCCGGGTGAAGAATTCAACCGACTTCTGCAGGTCCTTGACGGGCAGGTTCACGAACAGCTTGGTCGCCATCGCCCGAACGTAACAGCGCCACCGGCAGCCCGCCCGGGGTGGCCGACGGCACGGATAGGCTGCCGAATCCTGGACGCGGTCCGCACCCGGCGGATGGCGCCACGCCGAAGGGAACGCATCGATGATTTTCATCGTCGTCAAGTTCACGGTCCGTCCCGAGCGCAGTGACGAGTGGCTCGCACTCGTCGACGACTTCACCCAAGCGACGCGGGCGGAGGAGGGGAACCTGTTCTTCGAGTGGTCCCGCAGCGTCGATAACGCGGACCAGTTCGTGCTCGTCGAGGCGTTCCGGGACGGCGCGGCCGGCGGAGCTCACGTCAACTCCGACCACTTCAAGGCGGCGATGTCCTGGATGCCCGACGTGGTCGCCCGGAAGCCGGACATCGTCAACGTCGAGGTGCCGCAGGACGGCTGGGGCGAGATGGGTGAGATCACCCCGCGCGGCGACTAGCACTACGTCGGACGTAATTGCAGCCAATCCCGCGGCGGCGCAGGGTGGTGCCGTCTGCCCGATCGACTCCCGGAGGCACCGATGACCACCCTCACGCTGACCATCGACACCTGGCTCGACGCCTATGGCGAGCCCGACGAGAACCGCCGCGCGGAACTGATCGAACGGGTCTGGGCGCCCACGGGGAGGCTCGTGGACCCGCCGTTCGAAGGCACCGGGCACGAGCAGATCCACGCGCTCGCGGCGGCCGCGCAGCAGCAGTTTCCCGGCCACCGCTTCCGCCGGACCAGTGGCATCGACGCCCACCACCGATACGCCCGCTACACCTGGGAGCTCCTCGACCCGCGCGGCTCGATCGCTGCGGCCGGTCTCGACGTGGCCCAGGTGGACGAGGACGGCAAGCTGCTCCAGGTGGCCGGCTTCTTCGGTGAGGTGCCGGCGCTGACACCTTGACGGCGGCTACGTGGCAGCCTCGGGCCGCCGGTCCTCGCGATGGGGCCAAGCCGGGACGTCGGCTGGCCCGATGCGAAAAGACGCACTGTTCTTGAAGACGCCCGAGGGGCCCGGTGCCCCCCACGTCATCGCGCCTCGTCGAGCACCGTGGCGAGCGCCTGGTACGTGCGGTCGACGTCATCGGCAATGCTCGGTACGACAACGGCGTTCGGCCTGGCTCGAACGACCTCGGTGAGCCGGTCATGCATCTCGGCGAGCAGCTCCGCACCTCCGTCGCGCTCGACGATGTCCCGCACAAATCGACGCCAGTGGGAGGGGTCGTCCTGCCCCGGGCAGGAAAAGCGCCGGATCGACATCTCCTTGCTGTCCATCAGGACGACCTCGCAGAACACGGCGGAGCTGTCGAGCGCGACCGCTTCGAAGCGAGTGATCTCGCTGAGCTTTCCGAGGTATTGCGGCATGACGACGTCGTGCCCGGCACGCAGATGGGTACCAGCCATCCCGAGGGCAATTGGTCGTACGATCTCGCCGGTTTCCGCGAAGCGTTCCTGCCAACCGCCTATCAAACCGCGTAGCCGGTCGATGTCGAGATTGAGTACACCTGGGTGCCGGTCGACGTACAACTGCGCAAGCGTCGACTTGCCGATTCCCGGAGGGCCGTTCACGTGGATGAAACGCGGCACGCCGTCGACCCTAAGTGCGCTACTCGACTCTGGGCTGCGCGTGTGAGGTTTTCCCGCGTTCCGCTGAACTTCGGTGGCGGCATCATGATCGTCAGGCGGCGATCACGCTGTCATCACGACGCAAGGCAGCGACAGTCTGCGCGGGACACCAACCCCGCCATCGTCGCCGAGCCGGGGCACCAGCTCGACGAGGTCTTGGCCGACGTCAGGAGTTCGTGAGGATGGCGAGTCGCTGGGTCGCTCGGGTCATTGCGACATAGCGATCGACCGCACCTTCGATGCCCTTGCCGAACGCCTCGGGGTTGATGAGGACGACCAGGTCGAATTCGAGCCCCTTCGACAGCTCCGGGGTCAGCGACCAGACGCGGGGCCTGTCTTGAAACACGGCCCGGAACGTGCCGCCTTCGATGTCATGGGCGCCGATGACGCAGGCGATCCCCTCGGCATGCGCGGCGAGCCAGGTGTCGAGGATCGAGCCCAGGTCCGAAGCAGATCCGTGTACGACGGGGATGTCGCTGCTGCGGATGGAGATCGGCACGTTGGCGTCCGGGAGCACGGCTCGGATGACCGGCTCGGCTTCGGCCATGACCTGTTTGGGCGTCCGGTAGTTGATGCTCAGGGAGGCCAGGGTGATCCGGTCGAGCCCGATCCGCTCGAGCCGTTCCGGCCACGACTCGGTGAACCCGTGCCTGGCCTGGGCGCGGTCCCCGACGATGGTGAAGCTCCGGGACGGGCAGCGGAGCAGCAACATCTGCCACTCTGCGTCGGTCAGTTCCTGAGCCTCGTCCACGACGATGTGCGCGAACGGTCCAGCGAGCAGGTCCGGGTCGGTGCTGGGCGCGGCACTCTCGTCGACCAACCTGTCCTGCATGTCCTGCCCGCGGAGCATGGACATCACCAGCATGTCGGAGTCGTCGGCCGCGACCAGGTCGTCGACCACCCTGTCCATGAGCTGCCGGTCAGCGGCGACGGAGGCCTTCTGCTGACGCTTGCGTCGTGACGCCTCCGGGTCGCCGAGCCGCTGCCGTGCTGCGTCCAGCAGCGGCAGGTCGGACAC
>JACCXW010000386.1 GCA_013696785.1 Geodermatophilaceae bacterium
TCCGGCGTCTTCGTACGGATTGCTGGCCCGCGCGTCGATCCGGCAAGGAGAACGGCGGCTGGCGCGCTCAGATGGGGCGATGTAGTCGAATCAAGCATGGAACGCCCTGATTCGACTTGTAGCCGGCAACGCTTTGGGCAAGTGCTGAAGCTACAAGCCCACACAACGCTCCCTGCCGGCCCTCAGCTCAGCGTGCCGCGGCGACGCAGGACAGCTACGAGGACCAACGCCATTGCGGCCACGATGGCCAGCGCAAGCAGCAACCCCTTCCAGGGCACACCGCCATCGCTGTGCTGAACCGGGACTATGACGAGCACCGTGGCCGGGGAGGATCGGTTCCCCGCTCCGTCGACGGCGCGCACGGAGTACTCGTAGGTCGTGCCCGCTCTTGGCGGGACATCCCCGAAGGACGTCCTCGTGGTCGTGCCCACCTCGGCACCGTCCCGGTAGATGGCATATCCCCGCACCGGTACGCCGTCGCTGGCCGGTGACCAGCGGTCCCCGTCGTTGGACGCCGACCACGAGAGGCCGACGGCGCCCGAGTCTCCAGGCTGCGGGAAGAGATCGCCGGGGAGGGTGGGCGGGTCGACATCGTTCGCGTCGGCCACCGACGGCCCATCCCCTGGGGTCGGAAGCGACATCTCGGCATGGCTGTACCGATTGGCCGGCCTTCCGCTGGCCAACACGACCAGCCCGGTGCTCGCGTCAACCGGGTGCTTACTCCCCGTGGGATCAGCCAGCGTGCTGGCTGCGGTGAGTACAAACGGCGAGCCCCGGCCGTCCTCAAAGGAGAGCTGGCTCAACGACGACCGCTTGACGTACACCGCCTCCCTGGCGAAGGCGAACAGGTAGATCGAGTCATTGCTCTCGTCCACTTGCAGCCCCGGGGAGTTCATCCCGTCATCGACGGTACTTGCCGGGGCGCTGGTCCACGTTCCGTCCGCCTCGCGGCGAAGGACCATCATCAGCGGCGAGGAACCTGGCTCGCCCCTGTCGCCCTGCGACGTCTTGACCGCCGCGACCAAGGTTGCCGACCGTCCGGTACCGACTCCCTTCAGGCTGATGTGGTCATCGGCCATGCCGGGGCCGGCCAGTGGGGTCTCCGCGGTCCACTGGTCCTCAGGCGATCCATCGACGTGCATACCGAGCCGGAACGCATCTCCGACCTGATCGGACCACATCAACGCGATCCGCTCGCCGAAGGCCACCACCGCCGACGTTTCCCCTGGTGCGACGACAACACCTCCTGGGACAGCCGGCGCGACTGGTTCGGTCCAGGTCGTGCCGTCGTCGTCGGAGTAGGCGACGAGAACGCTGGGCGCACTGACGAACGCGGCCCACAGCCGCCCGGTCGTGTCCTTGGCGATGGTGGCCGGCGTGCTGACACCGCGCGTGGTGATCGTTACCGGTTCCGGCGTACTCGCCGCGTACGCCCGGCTCGCCGCGTCGTAGCGCAGACGGCGGAACTCCAGGCTTCCCGACCAGGCGCGAGAGATGACGTAGAGATCGTCGCCGTCGAGCAGCGCGTCGCCCAGATCGCGGGGATCGCTGTTGATCACCGCCTCGGTCGATTGCCACGTGTGGTCAGCGAGCAACTCGTAGATGTGCGAGGCCGCGTCAGCGGCGTCGTACATGATCGCCCACCACGCCTCGTCGTGGAACCAGAGCTTGCTTTGTTGCTCGTAGCTGGTTGGCAGCGTCAGCCGGGACTCGCCGTAGCTGTCGCCGAGATAGGTCTGCGGTACGCCGGTGTCCTCGGCGGTGGCGACGCGGAGGGGTGTGAGGGCCATGACAATCGCGAGAACCAACAGCACCCGCGGAGTCCGCAGGACCGCGCTCATCACCACGGCGGCCGGACGGCGGCAGGTAGCGGGTCAGCGGGTTGCGGCGTGGGGTCTTCTTGTGTCGTCATCGGCACCGGGGCAGCCGACACAGGCAACTCGGTCCGGTGCGGGGCACTGCTGGGGATGACAAGCCGGCGCAGAACCCCCCGTTGCTCGACGATGACCGCACCGAAGATCTCGCTCGTCAGGTGATCCTCGGCCATCCGCCGGATCTGCCACGCAGCGGCTCCGTGCTGGACGACCAACAGGACCGCCATCGCTCGCGGTGGAGCGGCCAACAGGTCCAGCGGTACATCCCCGTCGACGAGGTCCAGCTCGTCGCGAAAATCGGGCTGCGAGGTTGCGGCCAGGCCGATCGGCACGTTCATGTCCAGCCCGACCTGGACCGCGTCGGACAGCTGGGCGGGTCCGTGGACCACGACGTGACGTAACGGCGACAGGGTCCGCGCCAGGAGGACCAGCAGTCGCTGTCGAATCGCAACGGCTGGCGGCGCACTGGCCAGGACGACGGTCCGGTACGGTGCATCCATAAGCGCCCGCGCCACCGCGGAGATGCCCACGACCTCGTGCGGATCGGGCAGGCGATTCACCGAGGTGGAGGGCATGAGCACAGTGCCGAGGACGGGCACGCCCAGCGCCCGTTCCACGTCGGTTGATTGCAGCATCGGGCGGCGAACGGCGGCGATGAGCGCAATCAAGCCCAGGGCCAGTACCGCCCCGGCCGCAGCCCCGAGTGCGCCCATCAGCAGCACCGGCGGGCCT
>JACCXW010000400.1 GCA_013696785.1 Geodermatophilaceae bacterium
GCCTCGGCCGACTCGGTCCGGGCCTACCTCAAGCAGATCGGCAAGGTAGCGCTGCTCAACGCCGAAGAGGAAGTCGACCTCGCCAAGCGGATCGAGGCCGGCCTGTACGCCGCGGAGCGGGTCCGGCAGACCGAGGCCGCTAAGACCGCCGGCAAGAAAGGTGAGCAGGTCTCACCTCAGCTGCGCCGCGACCTCAACTGGATCGTCCGTGATGGCGAGCGCGCCAAGAACCACTTGCTGGAGGCCAACCTGCGGCTGGTGGTCTCCCTCGCCAAGCGCTACACCGGACGCGGCATGGCCTTTTTGGATCTGATCCAGGAAGGCAACCTGGGGCTGATCCGCGCGGTGGAGAAGTTCGACTACACGAAGGGCTACAAGTTCTCGACGTACGCCACCTGGTGGATTCGGCAGGCGATCACCCGCGCCATGGCCGACCAGGCCCGCACGATCCGCATCCCGGTGCACATGGTCGAGGTCATCAACAAGCTGGGCCGGATCCAGCGCGAGCTGCTGCAGGATCTCGGTCGCGAGCCCACGCCGGAGGAGCTCGCCAAGGAGATGGACATCACCCCGGACAAGGTGCTGGAGATCCAGCAGTACGCCCGGGAGCCGATCAGTCTCGACCAGACCATCGGCGACGAGGGCGACAGCCAACTCGGTGACTTCATCGAGGACTCCGAGGCTGTTGTCGCCGTCGACGCCGTCAGCTTCACGCTCCTGCAGGACCAGCTGACAAGCGTCCTGCAGACGCTTTCCGAGCGCGAAGCCGGCGTCGTACGACTGCGCTTCGGGCTCACCGACGGCCAGCCGCGGACGCTGGACGAGATCGGTCAGGTGTACGGCGTGACGCGCGAGCGAATCCGCCAGATCGAGTCCAAGACGATGTCGAAACTGCGGCACCCGAGCCGCTCGCAGGTACTGCGTGACTACCTGGACTGAGTGCCGCCGCTGACCGATCCAGCCGGGCACCGTCGCGTCGGGTCGCTTCGCCGTGCGGGGACGGACGGTTGCCGCCACAATGACTGATGGCGGCGATCCGGGACGAGTGGGGTGGGCTCGCCCGCCTGCAGGCCGAAGTCCGGCGTTCGCGTGAGCTTGCCGCGACGGCGGCGTGGTTGGCGGGGCAGGTTGCCGAGATCGAGGACGAGGTGGCCACGACGCTGGAGCGCATGGCCGGAATTGGCCCGGCGGACAGGACCGAGAGGTTGCTGGCCAAGGCGGAGCATGCACGATCCGTTGCCGAGCATGAGCGAGTGGAGCAAGTTCGGTGGCAGCGCGTCCACGACGGCGGATCGCCCACGGAACCGGCGTGAGTCCGCTGCCCTGATTCCGTAATTCGTGCTTTGGGCGTTTGGCCGTGTTCGACTCTGGGGAAACAGTAGGTAACCGGCCCGATTGCGGCCGGTCATCGGCTGACGGAGCAGAGCAATGAGTGACTACGCCAAGGCACTCGGGGTGCGGCTACGCGAGATCCGCAATCAACAGGGTTTGTCGCTGCAAGCCGTCGAGGAGAAGTCAGGACGGCGTTGGAAGGCTGTGGTCGTCGGGTCATACGAGCGGGGCGACCGGGCTATCACCGTGCAGAAGCTCGCCGATCTTGCCGGCTTCTACGGCATCCCCATCGCCGAACTGCTTCCCGACGCCCGACCGCCTCGAGGCGGGGATACCGCCACGAAGGTGATCCTCGATCTGGAACGGCTCGGCGAACTGCCCGCCGACGACGCCGCACCGTTGGCGCGCTTCGCCGCGACAATTCAGAGTCACCGGGGCGATTACAACGGCCGGGTGCTCTCGATCCGCGGCGAGGACCTCAGGTGTCTCGCGGTCCTCTACGACGTCTCACCCGGCGAACTGACCGAGCAGCTGATCGCGTGGGGCGTGCTCTCGCCGGATGCCCGTCCGGCCCAGCAGAGCGTCAACGCCTGACATCGCAGCGGCGTGACGCCCAGGCAGCTCTCACGACAGCCCTGATCCATGTCGATCGGCAGCCGCAGGCCCGATTGCGGCCGAAGGCGGCCAGAAGTTCGACACGCCGGTACCGTTGGAGAGGCGACGTAACCTGCTGGGAACAATCTCAAGGCATTCTTGGTCATACACAGTGCACCACGTGAACCAGCACCCCCCGAGAAACGAACGACTTGCAACCGGACTCACCGCCGGCGGAGTGAGAGAGAGACACGATGACACCCACACTCAGCCCGACCACCTTCGAGCCCCTGACCGCCTATGACCGGTGCGACCGCTGCGGCGCGCAGGGCCGCGTTCGCGTCCTCTTGCTCTCCGGTTCCGATCTTGTCTTCTGCGGGCACCACGCCCGCGAGTACGACGCCAAGCTGCGCGACCTCGGAGTGGAGATCATCGTCGACGAGACGGCCACCGTCTCGTAAGTCCGCTCCCCTGCATCGATGGCCGCTGTCCGCTCGGACGGCGGCCATCGTCGCGTCGGGATGTCCTTCCTTGGGGTGGGTGATACACGCCGAGAATCGCCAGATTGATGCGACCGTTGGTGACGGCTCATACCATGTGAGTGTCCGCGCCGCGAGTTCGACCACGCCTGAGGAGTTCCAGCATGTCCGGTCCCGACCGTGGCTCGCCCGAGCCGCACGGCTCGGACGGCTCGGACGGGCACACCGACCCCTTCATCCCGCGCATCACTGACGCCACGACGCCACATGGCGATCTCACCGATCCGTACCTTCCACGGATCGGTCGCGACGCCGCCGCTGGCGTGCGCCCGACCGGCGCTCGCGGCACCGACCCTTCGCAGACCTCTGACCTATCAGAGACCTTCGACCCGTCAGAGACCTCCGACCCGTCAGACACCTCCGACTCGTCGGTGCCGTCGAGCCCCGCCGAGACCTCCGACCCCTCCGAGGCTGCCACCGGCCGGCAGTCAGCTGTCGCCGGCGGCTGGGCCCCGCAGGTGTCCGTGCCGGACGGCAGGGATCAGCTGGGGGCCGAAGTGCCGGCTGATCCGGACGAGTCCTGGAACGATCGTCCTGCGAGGTCCTGGTGGCGCCGTCCGCAGGTGCTCCTTCCGCTGGGCGTGCTCGGACTGCTGATCGCCCTGTACGGCGTCGATTTGCTCGTCGCCGGCAGCGACGTGCCGCGCAACACCGTGGTTGCCGGCATCCAGGTGGGCGGGCTGACTCGTGACCAGGCGACCGCTGTGCTGCAGGAGCGCGGCGTGCCGGCGATCGCAGCGTCGCGCCCGGCCACGGCCGGTCCCTTGACCCTCGAGGTCCGACCAGACCAAGCAGGCCTCGCGTTGGACGTGGCAGGCTCCGTCGATGCCGCGTCGGCCCAGCCGCTGAACCCGATCACCCGGTTGCTGTCGCTGTTCAGGGATCGCACCGTCGATGCGGTTCTCGACATCGACCAGGCCGCGCTGGACTCGGCAATGGCAGGGTTCGCCGAGCAGGTCGACGTACCGTTCGTCGAGGCTTCGATCGAGTTCGAGGAGACGACGCCACACGTCGTCGTACCGTCCGACGGTCGTGAACTGGACACCGCGGCGGCTGCGACGGCCTTGCAGGCGGTCCTCCGGACCGGCGCAGGGGAGCTGGACTTCCCGGTGCGGGAACAGCACGCGCAGGTGACCGAGGAGCAGGCGCGGCAGACGTTGGAGTCCTTTGTGGTCCGGGCGGTCTCCGCTCCGGTGCTGCTCACCGGCGGCGAAGACGCCGAAACGGATCTGACCGAGACGGAGATCGCCGCGGCGCTGCGGTTCGGTCCGGGCGACGATGGATCGTTATTGGCATGGGTGGACGAGACCGGCCTCACGACCGGGATCGGTACGGACGCGTCCCTGTTCGTGACGCCACCGGTCGACGCCACCTTCGACGTCAGCGGAGGCACCGTGTCGGTGATCCCCTCGGTGGAGGGGTCGGCGATCGACCTCGCCTCGCTGGCGAAGGACTTGATGCGCGTCCTGCTGCTGCCCGCTGATCGGGAGGCCGCAGTTCCCGTCACGGCGGCCCGGCCGGACCTCCTGACCGACGAAGCCCGCACCCTCAACATCGTCGCAGCGGTGAGCACGTTCACATCCGCGTACGAGGACACCCCTGCCGCCAGGAACCTTCAGATCGCCGCCGCCACCGTCAACGGGGCGGTGATCCGCCCGGGCGAGACGTTCAGCCTGAACGCCACCACCGGTCCGCGAACAGCCGACAAAGGGTACGTCGAGGCCACCGCACCCGGTGAAGGCGAATCCGCCGTCGGCGAGGGAATCTCACCGATCGCCACCGCGATGCTCAACGCCGTCTTCTTCGCCGGGCTGGAACCCGTCGAGCACACGCCGCACTCCACGTACGACGGCTCGTACCCAGCCGGTCGCGACGCCAGCGTCCGCTACGACACGACGGATCTGGTCTGGCGCAACAACACCCCCAACGGGGTGTTCGTACAGATCCAATGGGCGCCGACTCTGGTGACGGTGTCGTTCTGGAGCGCGCCGCTGTTCTACATCGAGGCGATCAGCGAGTCCCAGTCCAACCTCCGGCCGCCGGCCAGCGAGATCCGCTCTGGCAGCGACTGCCAGACCAGGAGCGGCAGCACCGGTTTCGACATCACCGTCACCCGCGTGTTCAAGGAGACAGGCACCCGGCAGGTGCTGCGGGAGGAGAAGTTCACCACCTCCTACGACCCGGCGCCGCGGGTGCTCTGCGAGGGAGCGCCGGAGCCACCGCCGAGCACCGATCCGCCCCCGGCCGAGGTCATCATTCCGCCGGAGCCTGCGCCGTCGGGATCGGCGAGTTCCCCGCCGACGTCGCCCACCACGCTTCCCACATCGACATCGACATCGACATCCACATCGACGTCGACGTCGACGTCGAACCCGACACCAACTACGACTCCTCCTCCGCCGACGACCACGACG
>JACCXW010000405.1 GCA_013696785.1 Geodermatophilaceae bacterium
TCGTTGTGGCTGCCTTCGCCGGCCTCGAGCAGGTAGGCGTCGGCGGTGTCGATCAGCGTGACGCCGGCGTCGAGTGCGGCGTGGATCGTCGCGATCGAGCGGGCCTCGTCGGGGCGGCCCTCGATCGACATGGGCATACCGCCCAGTCCGATCTCGCTGACGGTGGTCGTGCCGATGGTGCGCGTCTCCATGCGGCTCCTCAGGAATCGTGGTGCGGTCATAGAGGACGACCCCGCTCGCGGCCCCGACATTCCCGCCCGTCATGGCTCACCCCTAGTGTGTGTGGCACTCCTCACAGCCAGAAGGGTGTCTGCCGATGTCTCGTGGCCGCCGGGTCGCTGCCGCCGTGCTCTGCTCCGTCCTTGCCGTCGGCGTCGCCGCGGCGAGCACCCCGGCCACCGCCGAGACCGGGGCGGACCGTCCAGCTGCCGGGGCGCCCGGTGCGCTGTCGCACTACGACCTGGCCCGAAAGGACTGCCTCGGTACGGCGCGAAACACGACGTCAAAGGTCTGGTACACCGTCGCCGACGGCGTGCTGTCCGACGTCTACGCGCCCTACATCGACCAGACGAACCTTGAGACCCTGCAGGTGATCGTGACGGACGGGCGGACGTTCACCGATCTGCAGAGCAGGGACATGACGTACACCGTGCAGGCGGACAGCACGGGGATGGCCTGCACCGTCACGAGCACGCCGACGATCGGCCGCTATCAGCTCGTCACCACGTACATCACCGACCCGGATCGATCGAGTGTGGCGATCCGGATGACCTTGCGACCGAGAGCCGGCGTCGGCCCGCTGCAGCTCTACGTGCGGTACGACGCCACGATCGGCGGCAACGGCGGAGGCGGTGACCCGGTCACCCAGAACGGCGGCGCGGACACCGCCGGCGTCGACCCGGTGACCACAGCCCTGGTCAGCGGGGACGCGCAGACCCAGACCGATGCCACGAACCGCGACTACGCCGCCCCGCTGGCCGGTGCGCTGATCGGGGGCAGCCCCTTCCTGCGCACGCAGAGCGGATACGCCGGAACCGTCAGCGACGGCCTCGTCCAGCTCGACGCCGCCCATCGGCTGCTTACCGACACCCCGGTTGCCACCGACGGCAACGTCGTCCAGACCGCGCATGTGGGCAGCGCAGCCGGCCCGCGCCCGAGCACGTATGAATTCGCGCTCGGCTTCGGCCGCGATCCGGCTGCGGCGGTCGCCACCGCCCAGGCCACCGTGCAGGCGTCGTATGCCGCCCTCCACGCCACGTACGTCGGGCAGTGGCAGGACTACGACAGCGGCCTGGATCTGCCGAGCGCAGCGGACCTGACCGCAGTGTCCGCGGCGGAGGCGACCGGTCTCGCCCGGGCGGCCGTGCTGTCGGCGAACGTGCTCAAGGCCAGCGAGGACAAGACGTTCCCCGGCGCCGTCGTGGCATCCCTCGCCTCGCCCTGGGGGCAGGCGGTGTCGGCGGGCGAGCGGCCCGGCGGTGCGCCGGGGCGGTATTTCGGCTCCTACCGCGAGGTCTTCGGCCGTGACCTGTACGAGGCGTTCACCGGCTTCCTGTCCGTCGGGGACGTCGCGACGGCCCAGGCGACCACCAGGTTCCTGCTCGAACGCCAGCAACTTCCGGACGGGCGGCTTCCGCGCAACAGCCTGCTCAACGGCAAGGTGGCACCGGACACCGGTGGCGATCAGCTGGACCAGACCAGCTACGCCCTCCTGATGGCCTGGCAGTCCGGACTTGCCGCAGACGGTGACCTGTACGACGACGTCCGGCTGGCCGCCGACTTCGTGGTCTCCCGCGGGCCGTCCTTCGGAGTGGAGCGGTGGGAGGAGCAGAGCGGCTACTCACCGTCCACCATCGCCGCCGAGATCGCCGGTCTCGTTGCCGCCGCGGCCATCGCCGACATGCAGGGCGACGCCGCGTCCGCCCGCACGTACCTCGCGACCGCGGACGAGTTCACCCGCAGCATCAAGGGCTGGACCGTCACGACCACCGGCCCGTACTCCGACGACCCGTACTTCATCCGGCTCTCCAAGACCGGCGACCCGAACGCCGCCATCGTCTACAACCTCGGCAACGGCGGACCGGACGCCGACCAGCGGGCCGTGGTTGACCAGGGCTTCCTGGAGCTGACCCGGCTGGGCATCCTGTCGCCCACCGATCCTGACGTCCTTGCCTCGCTCCCGATCGTTGACGAGGTGATCGGCCGCGTCACGCCGAGCGGGCCGGGTTTCTACCGGTACGGCACCGACGCGCCCGGCAGCGAGGACGGGTACGGCGACGACGCGGCCACCGGCCGGCCGTGGCCGACGACGAACACCGGAACCGGACACCTGTGGCCGGTGCTGTCCGGCGAACGGGCCGAGCAGCAACTGGCCAACGGGGACAGCGCCGGAGCGGCCGCTCTGCTGCACGCGATGTCGGCATACTCGAGCGGTGTCGGGCTGGTCCCTGAGCAGTCCTGGGAGGACCCGCCACTGGCGGAATCGCCGTACGGCACCCCGCCCGAGATCGCGTCCATCGGCTTCGCGCCCGGCCGCCCGGCCGGCTCGGCCGCGCCACTGACCTGGGCGCAGGCCCAATTGCTGCGGTTGGCCGTCACCCTGGCGCGTGGGCTGTCGGTGCCCGTCGAACAACCCGCGATCGTCGCGGACAGATACCGCGGTGGGCCCGTTCCCGAGGCCGCGCTCACGGTCACCGCACCGGAGGACGGCAGCCAGCTGAACACCGCCACGACGACGGTCACCGGCTCCGCTCCCCGCGGTGCCAGAGTCGACGTGTCGGTAACGCCGACCGACCTCGGCGC
>JACCXW010000420.1 GCA_013696785.1 Geodermatophilaceae bacterium
ATCCCGCACGACACCGAGGCGGCGTGGCAGCTGGGTGGGACGAGCTGGGTGTACGTCGTCGAGGACGCCGGACGCGCCGGCAATGCGCTGCTGACTTTGATGGTTGACGACCTCGACGAACACGTGCGGCAGCTGGCCGAGCGCGGCCTGCGGACCGGGACGGTGGAGCGGGTCGAAGGGAAGTACGCCAAGGCGAGCATCACCGATCCCGAGGGCAACCTGATCAGTTTCGGTGAGAACCTCGGCGATGACGCCTGACAGCGCCAGCTAGTACCAGGTCTGCCCTTGACCGCCGAAATCTGCCAGGGTCGGCGGATGCAGATCGGCACGATCCTGCCCGCGGACGACTCGCACGACGTGGACGGCTCGGGTGACCCACGGGCCACCTGGGCCAGGGTCCGCGACTTCGCGCTCAGCGCCGAACACGGCGGCCTGGACTCGGTCTGGGTGTTCGACCACCTCTTCCACGAATCGGGTAGCCGCCGGTCCGGCCAACTCGAAGCCTGGACCACGCTGTCCGCCGTCGCCGCCATCACCCAGCGGGTGCAGGTAGGCGCGCTCGTGATGTGCAGCCCGTTCCGCAATCCCGTGCTGATGGCCAAGATGGCCTCCACAGCCGACGACGTGAGCGGCGGACGGCTGATCCTCGGCCTCGGTGCGGGGTGGCACGCTCCCGAGTTCGCGGCCCTCGGCATCTCGATGGAGCAGCGGGTCGACCGCTTCGCCGAGGCGCTGCAGATCGTGACCGGCCTCTTGCGCGGCGAGCGGGTCACCTACGCCGGGCAGCACCACAGCGCTCAAGCCGCCGAGCTGCTGCCCGCGCCTACCCGCCGCATCCCGGTCCTGGTGGCAGCTCTGCGCCAACGGATGCTGCGGCTCACCGCACGGTACGCCGACGCCTGGAACATCGCCTGGTACGGCGTACCGGACGACCGCCTGCGCGGCGTCACGGCCGACCTGCGGCAGGCGTGCGAGGCCGAGGGCCGCGACCCGGCGACGCTGACCATCACCGTCGGCGTGCACGTCCACGACCCGGACAGTGGTGTTGCGCCCGATCCGGAGGACACCGTCATCAGCGGGACCGTCGACGAGCTGGCCACCGCCCTGGACGCCTACTCCGGGCTCGGTGTGGACCACCTGATCGTGTTGCCGCACCCGCACAACGGGCGCACCCTGGACCGGCTGGTCGCGGCCCGGGCGCTGACCGGGTGAGCGGGCCCCGGCGACCCATCGCTACGGCGTACCGCCCGTCGGGTCGCGCAGGGAGTCGAGATAGGCCCGGGCCAGCCGCTTCGGCGCCTGGGCCAGCCAGGCCTCGCCCAGCAGCTCGGCCAGGTCGATCTCCGCAATGCGCTCCAGCCGGACCAGGATGGCCGGGTAACCGTCGAAGTGCGGCGTCGTGAAGTACACCTCGGGGTCGTCGGCGAGCAGCGCGGCCTTGGCCCCGAGGTCGGGTACCCGCGCGGCCAGGATGTCGCCGTCCGGCGCCGTGTCGCCGAGGGCCTCGCGGTCGCCCCGGCGCAGCGGCCGCTCCCAGGCGATCGGCTTGCGGCGCACCCGCCAGGACCGCTCCGCCTCCTCGGTCTCGGGCAGGGCCCTCGCCAACCGGTGTACGTCGTCCCAGGTCGCCACGACAGGCACGATAGGCGCCGGCACCGACAGGCAGAGTGCCCGCCGACGGGGGCGGCGGCGTACGGCGAACAGTGGATGCGGATCCGGCCGCGGGGTGACCCGATCGGCATCCGATGAGCCCGCGAGTGTCTGCCACGCTCTTCCGATGAGCGACCGGTACGTCGTGGTGTTCACCGGATTGCCGGGAACGGGCAAATCGACGCTGGCCGACCGATTGGCCACTGATGCAGGCGTCCCGGCATTCGCCGGTGACTGGCTGCTCGGGGCGCTGGCGCCGTACGGCGTGCTGAACTCGCTGCCCCGGAGAACCTTGCTCGCGCTGTACCGCAACCTGCTGGGCACCTTGCTGACCAGGCAGTTGCTGCTGGGGCAGTCGGCCGTCATGGACTGCCTCATCGACGATGAGACGGCCGAGCGTTGGACCGAGCAGGTCAGCCGGGCCGGCGCGCGGATGTGCCTCGTCACGTGCATGAGCACGGATGTACAGCTCCATCGCAGCCGGGTGGAAGGACGAGTGCGAGGCATCCCCGGCTGGCACGAGATCGACTGGGAGCACGTGGAGCGGATGCGGGCCGAGCAACCCCCGCTGGCCCGGTCGCACCTGACCCTCGATGCCGTCGACAGCATCGAGCACAATCTGGGCGTCGTGCGCGCATTCCTCGGCCTGGCCTGAACTGCCGGCCGGCTCGGCTCAGCCGCGGGGGATTCGCATCGCCAGCCGACTGGTGATCACGCCGGTGTTCAGGCCGATCGTCCGCAGCCCGCCGAAGAAGCGAGCGTGCTCGATCTTGCAGCAGCGGTCCATGACGACGGACAATCCGCCCGCCTTGGCCACCGCGGCGGCGTCCTCGCTGATCACGCCGAGTTGAAGCCACAGGACACGGGCGCCGATCTCGATCGCCTGCTCGGCCAGTCCCACGGCCTCGGCAGCCGGCCGGAACACGTCCACGATCTCGATCGGCCTCGGGTGGTTCGCAGCCGCCTCGCGGAGGTCGGCGTACACCGGCCGTCCCATGATCTCCCGCTTGCCTGCGTGTACGGGGTTGACCGGGACGATGTCGTAGCCGTTCGCGTCGAGGTAGACGGCGGCGAACGAACTCGGGTTGTAGTAGTTGGAACTGAGCCCGACCATCGCGATCGTCCGGTACGACGTGAGGATGTGGTAGCGCTCGGTCGCCGACCGGCCCAGGTCGTTGCGCTCCCCGACGGCTGTCATGGCGTGCTCATGTCTGGTACGGCGCGCCGAACGCCTTGGCCAGCACCGAATGACCCTGCCCGTCGTACGCCGGCCGGGCCGTCTGACTCTGTGAGGCGTCCAGCGCCTGCGACAGGTCCCACAAGATGTCCTCCACGTCTTCTATACCGATGGAAAGCCGCACCATATCCGGGCCGATCCGGGCCGCCCGCAGTTCATCGTCGCTGAGTTGCTGGTGGGTCGTGGACGCGGGATGGATGACCAGGGACTTGGCATCCCCGACGTTGGCCAGGTGGCTGAACAGCTGCACCGACTCGATGAAGCGACGCCCGGCCTCGCGCCCGCCCTTGACCCCGAACGTGAAGATCGAGCCGGCGCCCTTGGGCAGATACTTCAGCGCCAGCTCGTGGAAGCGGTTGCCGGGCAGCCCGGGGTAGTTGACGTACTCCACCGCCGGATGCTCGCTCAGGTACGAGGCAACCGCGGCCGCGTTGCGCACATGCCGGTCCATCCGGACGTGCAGGGTCTCCAGACCGATGAGCATCAGCCAGGCGGTGAACGGCGCCATCGTCGGCCCGTAGTCGCGCAGCATCTCCGCGCGGCACTTCAGCAGCCAGCCGAAGTCACCGAAGTACTCGAAGAACTTGAGGTCGTGATAGCCCTTCGACGGCTCGGTCATGCCGGGAAACTTACCGTTGTCCCACGGGAAACGGCCGCTGTCGACAATGACCCCGCCGATCGCCGTACCGTGACCGCAGATGAACTTCGTCGCCGAATGAACCACGATGTCCGCGCCCCAGTCCAGCGGCCGGCACAGGTACGGCGACGCGAACGTGTTGTCGATGATCAGCGGCACGCCGACCTCGTGGGCCAGTTCGGCGAGCGCTTCCAGGTCGACGAGGTCGATCGTCGGATTGCCGATCAGCTCGGCGTAGAACGCCTTGGTCGCGGGGGTGACCGCCGCCCGCCACTGGTCCAGATCGGGGCCGTCGACGAAGCGGGCGTTGATGCCGACCTTGCGGAAGCTGACATCGAACTGCTGGAAGGTCCCGCCGTAGAGGCTGCGGGACGCGACGAACTCGTCGCCGGCCTCCATCAACGTGAACAGGGCGAGGTGCTGTGCCGACTGCCCGGAGGCGGTCGCTACAGCGCCGATGCCGTTCTCCAGCGCGGCGATCCGCTCCTCGAACACGGCCACCGTCGGGTTCATGATCCGCGAGTAGATGTTGCCGAATCGCTGCAACGCGAACAGATTCGCCGCGTGATCGGTGTCCTCGAACACATAGGCGCCGGTCTGATAGATCGGCACGGCGCGGCTGCCAGTCACCGGGTCCGGTCGCTGCCCGGCATGTACGGCGAGCGTGTCCAACCCGAACTGCCGATCCTCGGTCATGAGCGCAGCCTAGCCAGCGCGGCTGGTCCCATGCGCCCCGCCTTGTGGCTGCCGCGAGCCCCGTCTACGGTCGCGACAGAGCCCGGCTCATCCCGATTCGCTCCGCCACCCGGGTCAACCACCCCTGGCCGCAGTTCCTTGGAGGATTCAGTGGCAACGCAACTACACGACGTCATCGTCGGCACCGCCCACCCGCTCGAGCCGCTGACAGCCGAGGAGGTCAGCAGGGTCGGGGCATTGCTCCGAGCCGACCGAGATCTCGGACCCAGCGTGCGCTTCGTCTCGATCGCGCTGCACGAGCCACCGAAGCGGCAGGTGCTGGACTTCTCCCCGGACCTGGAGCTGCCCGACCGTGAGGCCTTTGTGATCCTCTACGACCGGGCGCACCAGCAGACGGTCGAGTCGGTCGTCTCGCTGTCCTCGAGCACCGTGACCTCGTGGCAGGTCGTTGAAGGGGTCCAGCCGAGCGTGATGCTCGAGGAGTTCTTCAGCACCGAGAAGATCGTCCGGGCCGACCCGCGGTGGCAGGAAGCTATGCGCAAGCGCGGTGTCACCGACTTCTCGCTGGCGATGATCGATCCCTGGGCAGCCGGCGTCGACCCGGCGGACCCCCCCGGCCGCCGGCTGGTAAAGCCGCTGACGTT
>JACCXW010000438.1 GCA_013696785.1 Geodermatophilaceae bacterium
GCGGTAGGCGATCCGCCGGGTCGGGGCCGCACCCGCCGGCGGGGTGAGGATGGTGAAGTAACCCCCGCCGTACCGGCGCCGGACCATCCGGACCTGGCCCTTGCGTACGCATTGGGCGTAGCCGATCCGGTGGTACTCGCGCTCCATCGACTCGAACGCGTGGCCGGCTTTGGGGGTGTAGTAGTCGGCGATGATGGGCTCGGTGAGGACGTTCCACAGTGGACTGAAGAACCCCTTGACCGACTTCGCACTGAAGGCCTCGCGTACGGCGTAGCTCGGGAAGCCCCAGATGTTGTCCGGGGTCGAGGCGGAGTCCGAGCGCAGCCGCTCCCGGCGGGGGATCTGCGAGACCTTGGTGAGGTACTCGTAGCTGGACCACGGCACGTCCAGGTTCGTCAGGACGGTGAGGGAAGACGCCGGAACCCCGCAGATGCGCAGGTAGTCGACGGTGACGAACGAGCCGATCCCGCCCCCGACCGTGACGAACGGCGTGTCGTAGATCGGGATCCCGGCCTGCGCCAGCATCTCGTCGGTCCAGACGTGGGTGTCGATGAGGTAGGGGGTGAGGTCGCCCGGGATGGGCGTGGGCCGGAAGTCCTGCTCCATGGGGTCCATGGCTCCGGGCAGCGGGATGTTCTGTGTCGTCATGAGCAGGCCTCCGACGCTGAGCACACAGCTGGAGCGGAGGCGGCGGAGACGTGCGGGATAGTCGTCATGCCCGTCCCCTCATGCCGTGGTGGCGTCGAGCGATCAATCTACGGGGTTGCGCAATGCCCCGTCGCTTCATGATCCAGCCCGTCGATCAGGCGCCGATCTTGACGTTTCCCTTGAGCAGATTGCGGGCGATGGACTGCCGCTGGATCTCGTCGGTGCCCTCGTAGATCCGCAGCAGCCGCAGCTCGCGGTACCACCGCTCGATCGGCAGTTCGCGGGTGTAGCCCATGCCGCCGTGGATCTGCAGGACGCGATCGACGATCTCGTTGGCCTTGACGCCGGCGTACAGCTTCGCCATCGACGCGGCGTGCCGGTTGTCGGTCCCGTTCTCCAGCTGCCAGGCCGCCTTGAGGGTGAGCAGCTTCATCGCCTCGATCTCGACCGCGGAGTCGGCCAGCATCCACTGGATCGCCTGCCGGTCGCTGAGCAGCCGCCCGAACGTGGACCTGGTGTTCGCGTAGTCGCACCCCATCTGCAGCAGCCGTTCACACGATCCGACCGCCCGCGCAGGCAGCGTGAAGCGCCCGGCGTTGATCCACTGCATCGCCAGGGTGAATCCCTGTCCGAGTTCGCCGAGGACGTTCTCCGCCGGTACGACGACGTCGTCGAAGATCAGTGCCGCCGGGCTCCACTCGCCCATCGTGTCGATGGGCTCGGACTTCCAGCCCATGTCCCGGTCGACGAGGAAGCACGTGACGCCGCCGTCGGCACCCAGTGCCTTGTCGGTGACGGCGAAGACCATGACGAAGTCGGCGTCGTTGCCGCGGGTGATGAACGTCTTCTCACCGTTGATGACGTAGGAGTCGCCGTCCTTGCGGGCCGACGTGGTGATCGCCTTGGCGTCCGAGCCGGCACCGGGTTCGGTGATGGCGAAGCAGGATTTGCGCTTTCCGGCCAGCATCGGCAGCAGGTACCGCTCCTTCTGCTCCTCGTTGCAGTTGTAGAGGATGTTGTCGGCGTACCCACCGAAGGCGAACGGGACGAATGACCGGCCCAGCTCCATGAGCACGATCGCGGTCATCACCGGCCCCAGGGCCATCCCGCCGTACTCCTCGGGGGTGTTGACGCCCCAGAACCCGGACTTCTCCGCCTTGTCCTGCAGCTCCCGCAGCTCCTCCGCTGAAACGCCGGGAAGACCAGCCCGCTCGTTGCGCAGGCACTGGGACTCCAGCGGCATCACCTCACGCTGGACGAACTGGCGGACGGTGTCGCGGACGGCGATCTGCTCTTCGTTCAGTCCGAATTCCATGCCGGTCCCCTCGTCGCCATCACACCAATCCGAATCTGATTCTGTTCCACGCCGCAGCCGGGCGTCAAGATTCACGCGGTGCCGCGAGCCGGGCAATCAACTCCAGGAAGTCCTCCGACAGCTGCCGTGCCCGTTCGGCGGAAGGGCTCTTCGCGACCTCCCGGCCGGCCGTGCCCGCGACCGTCGTCAGGGTGTGCACGAGCGCCTCGCCGTTGCGTTGCTCCTCCGCATGCAACAGGGCCGTGTTCTGCCGGACCCAGTCACGGGTACGCCGGCGTACCACTTCCTCGAAGCCGTCTGGCCCGCCGCCGTCGAGGAAGAGCCGGGCCAGGTCACGCCCTTCCCAGCAGGACTGCAGGTAGGCCTTGGTCCCGGCCAGGAACAGTGCCATCGGGTCCTGCTCCCCGTTGCCGCGCTCGGCGGTGACCGCCGCTGTCGCCTGCTCCATCTGTGCGCGATTGAACGACTCGAACAGCGCCAGGTAAAGGTCGGCCTTACCACCGAAGTGGTGGTACAGGCTGCCCACACTGCCCTTGGATCGGGTCACGACATCGGCGATGCTTGTGTCGGCGTACCCGGTCTGGGTGAACTCCCCGCGGGCCGCCTCGAGCAGCGACCGTCGAGTCGCGGCTGCGCGCTTGCTCTGTCGTCGAAGCGGGCTGACCGGCCGCTCGAGTCGGGAGACCACGCGGGCAGCCTAGCGCCGACGCCCCATGTCACAGTGTCCGCGTGACCGTGGACGGATCGCGACTGGGACTGTTGCGGTGGCAGCTGCACCTGTGCTGGTCGCTGGCCGAGTACCACCTGTCCGCGCTGACCGACGAGTTGTGCCGGTGGGAGCCGGCACCGGGGTCCTGGACCGTACGCCGGGGCGCGGACGGGCAGTGGCGGCCTGACTGGGTCGAACCGGAGCCGGATCCGGCGCCTGGCGTGACCGTCGGGTGGATCAGCTGGCACATCGGCTGGTGGTGGTCTGCGACGCTGGATCACGCGGCGGGGCGGACGCCGCAACCGCGGGAGAACGTGTTCTGGCCGGGCAGCGCGATCGGTGCCGTGGGCTGGATCACCGTACTGCACGAGGAATGGAAGGAGTTCCTGGACGCGTGCACCGAGAGCGACCTGGACGAGCCGTTCCCTTTTCCCTGGCCGCAACCCCGGCCGCTGGCAATCGCCGCCGGCTGGGTGAACGCCGAGCTGATGAAGAACATCGCCGAGATCGGCGTCCTGCGCCACACGTGGTACGCGCTGGGCAGGCCGCGCTGAGCCGGACCTGGAGCTCCGATGATCACGGCGCACCGCCGGCTCGCTTAAATGATCATGGGGTTCGACCGGTCAGAACCGGCAGATTCCCGAGATCACCGCCGACCTACCGGCCAGATCCCGTGATCATCGACGGACTTGCTGACGAGTAGGTGCCCGGTCAGGGCTTGCGGCGGCGGCGTGTGTCGCGCCGTGCCGCGCGCGCGTCGACGATGCGACGGACGGCTTGGCGCTGCCGCTCGGTGACCGGCTCCGGTCGCCACTCGGAGGTGGGCGCCCGCACCGTCGCTTCCACCTCCACCCGCAGCCGGTCGACAGCAGACAGCAGCGCGCCGTGCTGCTCCCACGCACCGGCATCGGCGTGCGGATCCACCAGCAACAGCGAACTCAGGTGGTCTCGCCGCTGCTGCAGTTGCACGAGCGCCGCCGCGACATCGGCTCGCGCGGGATCGGGCGACTCGGTCGCGGCGATGACCTGAACGACGTGCCGCAGCGCGTCGGCGGTGCTGTCCATGACGTCGGCGAGCGCGGTACGGACGTCCGCGGTGTAGACCGTCTCCTCCTCCACCGGAACGAAGTAGGCACGGTCGAGGAGCGCCCGGCACAGACTGCGCAGCGAGACGTAGCACAGCTCCAGGCCGGTCAGTGCGATCCGCAGCCGCGGCTGGATCTCCCGAGCCTGACCTCCCCGGGGGTTGAACCGGGCACTCTCCTCGGCCCGGCCGAGGGTCTCATCCGCGCGCGCCACCTCTCCCCCGAGCGCGCGGGCC
>JACCXW010000441.1 GCA_013696785.1 Geodermatophilaceae bacterium
CTGTCCCACGAGTCCGGCCTGCGCGGCTTCGCCGACACTGGGCAGTACATCTTCTGGCTGCAGCTCGGCCTGTTCGTCGTGTTCTGGGCCGTGATCGTCATCATGGGCATCCGCGGCTGGGGCAGCCGCGATCCCTTTGCTCCCACGTCGCTGCGGAACCAATCCGCCGTGCTCATCCTTGCCATCGGCGTGTTCTTGGGCGCGGTCTTCTCGGCCGGTGTCTATGTGTTCTCCGCGGCGTGGCTTCGAACTGGAAGCGTGAAGCCGGGCTTCGACGAAGTGGCCAAGGCGGCCGGCCGCTTTGACGTTCCCTCCGTCATCCTCAACGCGTCCGAGGCCTACGCCATCTCCGTCGGTGTGTTGGTCGTAACCATCGTCGTCCTGGCGGCCGGCTTCGGCGGGAACAGGCTGCTCCGCGCGTTGAAGCTGCGCCGTTGGCCATCGACGAAGGACATCACCCTGCTCGAGTCGGACTACAAAGACGCGGTGATGGCCGATCCGTACCGCGCCAAGCAGGTAGCAAAGATCTTCTGGTTCGGTCGGTTGGTCAACTATGCGCACCTCTTGTTGCTCGCCCTTGTTGCTGCCGGCCTGATCATCACGTTTCTCTTCGCATTCGCCGAGTTACCGTTGCCGTCCGACGGGTTTCTGTCGGCGCGATCGTTGCAGGGGGCTGGAGGCTACCTCGCCGTACTGACGCTGCTGTTGCTCGTCGGGCTCGCGGCCGCAGCGTTCCGTGTCCCCAAGACCCGCCGTTCCGTCGGCATCCTGTGGGACCTGGCGTCGTTCTGGCCGCGCTCGGCTCATCCGTTCGGAGCCCCGTGCTACGCCGAGCGCGGGATACCGGACCTTGTCACGCGGATCTATTGGCACGCCGGGCAAGAGCAACATGGGATGGTGCTGGCCGCGCACAGCCAGGGAACCGTTCTCACGGCGGCCACCCTCTTCCAACTGGCTGAGCGGGATCGCGCCCTGCCGGGCACGGAGCAGGTGCTCCCGCGGATCGCGTTCCTGTCCTTCGGTTGCGTGCTGCGCCGGCTCTACGCCCGCTACTTCCCGGCCTATTTCTCGACGTCGGCTCTGCTGGCTGTGCAGACGCTCCTGAAGTCGGGCAACGGGCAGGTCCGCTGGGGCAACCTGTGGCGGCACAGCGACTATCTCGGCGGACAAGTCGTGGCCGGACCCCCGCCGATCCACAATTGGAAGCCGGATGCCGACATGCAATTCCCTCTCGACCCCGCCATCGAGGTCGAATTCCGGGACCCCCAGTGGGATCGCCCGGCAGGGGACACCCGCTATCCAGCGGCCTCCCGGCACTCCAACTATTGGCGGGATCCGGAATTCCCGAAAGAGGTCGCCAAGCTGGCTGCCATGCTCCCGGGGCCGCCGCCCGGCGAAGACCGGGTCATTGTCGGGGGACCCGACGGCGGCAGCGAGCAGGGTTGAGGTCGAGTTACTGCCCCTTCGACGTCACGGCGGAGCCGGACGCCTACGGCCTCATGCGAACCGACGTCGAGAGTTCATTCGGCCGGCTGGTCGTCTATCACTCGGTCAGCCAAACCAGCGGGTGCGCGAGTCTGCTGTTGCACGGGGTGAACAGCAGTTGGACCACCTGGACACCGATGCTGACCGCGGCACAGCGCGACGGAGCAACCCTCAGCGACGTCGTGCTCGTGGACTTGCCCGGATTCGGGCAATCTGAGAACCGGAAGGATCATCTGCGGATCGGTGATGTCGCCGGGGAGCTCATCGCCGTACTGGTGGGACTCGGGTATTCGACCGTCGAAGTGATCGGCCACTCCATGGGAGGGTTTCTGGCGCTGGGCATGGCCCGCGCTCACGTCCAGACGGTGACGTCGGTCAAGCTGGTCTCGGGAACGTATTTCTCGTTGCTCCAGGCGGTACAAGAGCCCGTGCGAGCGCTGCTCAGCGCGCCCGGCGTGTCGGCGATCTACTGGTCGCAAGCCTTTCTCTCGAGAGTCGATCCGCGGGCGAAGCTGCTGCGGGGAATGAACTCCGCCGGTCTGTTGCGACCCGTGATCAGCAGCGTCTTCGCGCACCCGACACAGCTGAAGCCTGGTGTCGTCGACGCGGTCTGCACCGACTTCAGAGGCGAGTCGTTCGTCAAGGCGTCGCGAAACGGCATCGGGTTCGACGCCCGCGCTGAATGGTCCCAGGTGGTGCAGCCCGTCTCAGCTGTGTTCGGCGGCAGGGATCACCTGGTGGTGAACCGTGACGCGGAACGTCTCATTGACGCGCTGCCCCATGCGCGCAGTGAAACGATCTCCGACGCCGGCCACTTCGCGCACATCGAACGACCCTTCGAGACCCTGCGCTCACTGCGACTGGGGCAGACGTTTGGCGGGCGTCACTCCGAGCCGATGTCCTAAGAGCGCAACACGGCAGCGACCGCAGCGGGCGCGTCGCTGGCTCGGAGCAGTTCGGCGTACCGGCCGCCACCGGCCCCGGCCAATTGCGTGCAGGCCCGGTACGACGGGTCCTCGT
>JACCXW010000026.1 GCA_013696785.1 Geodermatophilaceae bacterium
GCAGATACGGGCCCGTAAGGCGGGCAACCGCGCCAGCCCGCGCTCTCAGGCGTGCTCGAATGCGGCGTCGATCGCGGACTGCGCGACGCCGACGTACACCGCGGCGTAGGAGGCGACCAACCACTGCGGCATCACCTGTGCCAGCAACAGGACCAGGCCCTCCATCCCGCCGAGCAGCGCGTCCTCGGGGACGGTGGCGTCGATGTGCAGCTCGTTGCTGCCGGTCGCGCGCATGCCCAGGGAGTCCCAGGTCTCCTCCACCCGCAGGCCCTCCCCGGCCGGGACGATGAAGTGCGAGAACACCGGCGGGTCCTGGTCCGCCCGGCGGGCGGCGACGAGGTAGCCGTCGGCGTGCCCGGCCGCGGACACGAACGTCTTCGATCCCGTGATCCGGTAGCCGCCGTCGACCGGCTCGTACGACGTCTTCAGCTGCGACAGCCGGCTGCCGACGCCGCGCTCGCTCATCGCGACCGCGTAGAGGGCACCGTCGGCGGCTTTGGTCAGGACGCCGTCACGCATCTCGAAATACGACTCCGGTACGCCGAGCGCACGGGCCATCTCGTCCGGCGTACCCGCAAGTGCCCCCGTCACGGAGGCATGCATGTTGAAGATCAAGGCGGTGGCACCGTTTCCCGCGGCAAGGGCCATCGCGACCTCGGCGTAGTCCTGGAAACCGGCGCCGGGGCCACCCAGCCGGGTCGGCACCATCAGGCCGAGCAGCCCGGCAGCGCGCAGATCGGCGAAGTCCTTGTCCGGAAACTGGCCGTCGCGGTCGTGCTCGGCCGCGCGTTCGGCGAGTCTGCCGGCGAGGAGATGTGCCGCGGCCACCGCCTCGGAGGGATCGGCCAACCGTTCCGGGCTGGTCATCGTGGAACCTCCTTGACGCCATGACCCTGGAAGAGGACGGCGGTCGACCAGGTGCGGACGACCCTCATCTTGTCCTGCCGGCGCAGCAGCGCTGCGAGGGTGGGCCGCAGGCCGTGCAGTTCGATCGCTACCCCCCCGTCCGCGCACGCGGCGCGCAGCCCGGCCCGGTTGACGAACAACGCGGGATCGTGAATCCCTTTCGGGGCTCCACCGGGGATGCGCTCGGCGATGTGGACGGCCAGGACGCGGGACAGGCGGGTGTCGGCAAGCGTGTCCAGGACGAGTGTGCCGCCGGGCCGGAGCACCCGGGTCGCCTCGGCGACAGCCTGCTGCAGGTCGGTCACGTGCTCGAGGATCTCCCCGGCGACGACGACATCGGCGATCCCGTCGGGCAATGGCAGCGCCAGTACGTCGGCGCGTACCGGATGGACATCGTGCATCTTGGCGAGGCGCAGCGCAGAGGCGGTGATGTCCAGCCCGACGTGCCGGTAGCCGAGATGCCGGACGTGCGGTGCCAGCAGACCGGCGCCGCAGGCGAGGTCCACGAGCACGGCATCCGGTCGCTGCGCCCGCGGGATCAGCGCGCCTCTGGCCTCGGCGATCGCGTGCAACAGGGCGAACGGGCCGCTCAGGTCCCACCACACGTGTGCCAGGTCGTCGTACTGAGCCGGGTCGTTGCGGGCACGGGCGAGCGAAGGCACGCCGTCAACCCTTACACAGTCAGCGATCGAGCCGGTGCGCGTACGCACGCCGTGAGCGCCGAGGTCGCGCGCTGCTGCCACCCGTTCGCCCTGCTCGCGTCGGCACAGCAGCAAAACAGGTGCTCACGGCGAGGCGATCAGCGACACGACGACAGGTGTCCACAAGGCGGCCCCGTAGGACTCCGTGCCCACCACCCGCGCGCTCTCCGGTGCGCCGACGCGCGACCGTGTCAGTGGATTCGGGTCGCCGGTGACGCGCATCCACTGACAACCTGCCCGTGGGGATACCGTGCCTGACATGGGGCAGCCGTCAGCCGAGCGCTGGTGGCGACGCGCCCGTGATCAGGCGCAGGCGGCGGCGCGCGAGGCGGCCGGCCGCGCGGCGCAGGCACTGATCGACCTCGACCGTGAGCAGACCGAGGCCGCCGAGGGCGTCCGGATGCTCACCAGCGTGGACACCAGCCACGCCGCGCAGCGGGTCGCCGCAGCGTGGGAGCCCGTCCGCGAGCAGGCCAACCACGCAGTGGCGGCGTACATGTCCGCGGTGTCGGCGGCCGACCTGAACTCCGACCTCGAAGAGCCGATTGCGGTCCATGCCGCTGAAGCGTTTCGCACGTCGGCGGATCAGCTTGCGCACGCGGTGGTGGCCGTGCGCCGGTTCATGGAGCAGTCCGGCCGCCCGCTGCAACAGGCGCGCTCGGCCCACGCGGCGGTTCCGGACCGGGTTCGGGCCGCTCAGGTCGCGGTGACATCCGCGGCGCGCGCGGTCGAGTCCGCGCAGCAGGCCGGGTTCCTGGCCCGCGAGGCGGTCGAACGGTTACAGCAGGCACGATCTGCACTGGCCGAGCTGGATCGTGGGGTCGCTGCGCTCGGACTGCAGGGCATGCTCGACGGCGCCGCCCACGTGATCCAGCTCAGCGCCAGCGCCACCGAGGACGCCGAGTCGCTGCGCGGCCGGGCGCAGGCCCTGACGCAGCGGATCACCTCGTCCCGAACGTTCCTCCAGGTGACCGAGGCTCATCTGGACAAGGTTCCCGATGCGCTGAGCGAGCTGCGTCGCTCCTTCGTCTATCCCTCGTTCGCCGATCTGGAGACCGTGCCCGCGACGGCCGCGGCCGCGCTCAAGGAGGCCGATGCCCACCTGGACCGGGCCGCCGCGTTGGCGACGCCACAGGAGCAACGGTGGGGCGAGGCGGACGACGCGATCGCCGCAGCCCGCGCTGCGGTCGATTCCGCTGCCAGGGCGGCGCAGTCGGTGCAGCATCGTCTGAGCGCACTCAGCGCCGCAGCCGACGATCCCGGCGAAGCGCTGCGCGAGACCCGCCGGGCGGTGCGTGACGCTCAGCGCTTCCTGCTCGCCGGCCCGGACAAGCCGGCCCCCCAGCACGTGTCACGACTCGACGCGCTCGGTATCCAGCTGGACACCGCACCGGATCGGCTGGCCGCCCGGAACCGCCCGGACTACTGGGCCTACCTCACCGAGCTGTCGGCGGTAGCCCAGGGTGCCCGCGCGGTGGTCGACGCGGTACGTCAGGCGCGCGCCGACAGGTAGTCCGGCGCTGCGGCCAGCAGCAGCCGCAGCACTTCCTCCCCACCGGCGACACCGGTCGCCGCAGTGACGAGCAGGCCGGGTCTCGTCCAGCCGAGCAGGGCCAGTTCGCCGTGCGCCGGTCGTACGGCGACGTCTGCGTACTCCAGCAGATCGGTGTCGAGAAGCGAGTCGCCGGCGGCCAGTACGACGTCGGCGCCGGTACGACGAGCCACCTCCGCGGCCGCGGCGGACTTGGTCAGCGGGCGCGGAACGCAATACAGCTTTCGGCCCTGCAGGCTGAGCACCCAGCCGCGGCCGGCGTACCACTCCTGCAGTTCGGCCAGGACTTCCGGCGGCAGCAGGTGACGGTCGACGATCGCATAGCAGAACAGGTCCTCGGCGACCAGCTCGCGCAGCAGCCACGGATCGTGGCCGTGGACATGCAGCCGGTCGCGCGCCTCGTCCAGCGGCGCGCAGCCGGTGAGGCGGTCGAGCACGCCGCGGTGCCACTCGCCGTCGGCGACACCGTGGTCCATGATCTGGCCGCCGTTGGCGACGATGGCGTAGCGGGGCGGCGGCCCGGCGAGCGTGATCCGGGCGTACTGCTCGCGGGTCCGGGTGGTCGTCGGCACGAACTCACAGCGTTGCTGGAGCGTCCTCAGCAGTTCCACGGCAGCAACCGTCATGAACGAGGCGTCTGCTCCTCGATACCGTTCGACGCAGCTGACCGGCTGAAGGGCCGCGCCCATCGCGGCCGCGCTGTAGATCAACGTTCGGTCAAGGTCGCAGACGACCAACGTCGTCGAACCAGGCACATCGCGGTCCGGGGCCGTCACGTCGGCACCGCCGCGCTCGTCCCAGCCGAACCCGACGCACCTCTGGTAAACCGTGGATGGATCAGGCCGACGCAGGAGTACGGCAGACCATCGACGTATTCGACCGGCACCCCTCGCTCCTCGGCGAGCAGCAGGACGTGCTCGATGTCGGCGCCGGCGCCGGTTCTGGCCAGGATCCGCCAGGGCACCCGGCGCAGCAGCACCCGGGTCGTCTCCCCCACTCCGGGCTTGACGAGATTCACGTCGCCGATGCCGTAGTCGGCGCTGATCCGCTCGATCGTCGCCCAGCCGTGCCAGGTCGGCGCCTGAGGCTCCCGGCCACTGGCGGTAGAGACCTCCTGGGCAACGGCGTCGAACTGTGCGGTGATCGCGTCCAGGAACTCGGCGGACACGTCGACGTCGGCCAACTCGGCGTAGAACTTCGCGCCGTGGAAATCGCCAGGACCGATCAGGTCGTCGTTCAGGACCGTCCGGCTGACCAGGCCGGACACGGTGGAGTTGAGGCAGGCAGACGGGACCAGGAAGTCGTCACGGGTGCCGTAGAGGGATACGCAATGCCCGGGATCGGCGAGAACGGCAAGATCCCCGGCGAAGCGCTGCCCGGTCGTCTGGGCGTGCGCGCCGAGCGCGGCCTGAAGCTCTCGGACGATCGCGCCCTTGCCGGTCCACCCGTCGACGAACATCACATCCGCGGGGTCGTGGTGCGCGCCGAGCCAGCGCAGTGCCACCGGGTCGATCCCGCGGCCGCGGACGATGGACACCGCATAATGCGGTACGTCGATGCCGTGGGTGAACTCCGCCCAGCGCCGCATCAGGATGCCGATCGGCGTACCGGCCCGGGCGAGCGACACCAGCACCGCACCGTGTCCACGTCGGGCCAGCACGAGCTCAGTGACCACACCGACCGCTGTCGCCACCCGGGCGGCAGAGGAAGCCAGCGCTTTGTCGAACAGCTGCCGGTAGTCAGCGGACGGGACGTACTCCACCGGCAGCGACTCGGCGTAGTGCCCCCCGCCGGACTGGATCGCCTCCTCGCGCTCCTCCGTCGGCGCCTCCAGACTCACCCCGGACAGGTCGCGGAGCAACCAGCCGATCTCTGCAGCGGCGTAGGACCCGAACTCCGGACCGCGCAGCGGCTCCGGCAGCGGACCCGGACGGTAGGACGTCACCGGTACGACGACCAGCCGCTGGCAGCACGCGCCCAATGCGTCGAGCAGTTCCGGTGCGTCGGTGTCGTTGACAACCACGATCGTGTCGAAGCCGCGCTCACCGACGCCGGGCACGACGTTGTAGGCGAACCGCTCCCCGTCGGCCGTGGCGAACGCGAGGGCGGTGCGCAGCGGATAGCCGGGGTCATCCACGGCGATCGCCGGCGAGCGGGTCGTCGTCGAGTACCGCACCTCGGCGTCAGTGGCGTGAGCCAGCGCCACGGCGAGCCGCAGCGGGACGTACATCAGCTCCTCTGTGCCCAGCACGAGCACGCGGTCACCGGAGACGGCCGCTGCCACCTGCGCCGCGAGCCCCGGCAGCCGTCGATCCAGCGCTTCCCGGTCCGAGCGGCGGTACCCGTGCCGGCCGCCGTCGCGCAGCCCCCGCGGCCACAACCCGTCCAGCACGATCCGGTCAGCCGCACGTCGTACGCCGGCTCCCGTCGTGCCATTTCCATACGGCTCAGACGTGCCGATGTCGTGGCAAACGAGTGTCCCGGCGTCGAATTCACCCGAGGCCAGCGCCACGACGTCGATACTCGTCCCGAGTTCCGCGGCCAATCGGTCCAGCGCCGTGCGGTCGTCGTCAGCGCGCAGATCCGCGAGCGTCGCGACGACGTACCGGCTTCGCGGTGACACCACATGCAGTGCGGCGATGGTATTTCGAACGGTCCGCCCGGTACTCAGCTCGTCGTCTACGAGGACGAGCGGGCCGGATCCGGTCAGCGCACCAGAATCCTCCGGCAGCAGCAGATGGCTGGTCGCGTGACTGTGCTCCTCCTCGAAGCCGGCCACGGTCCGGACGCCGGGAACCGCGCGACGGGTCGAGTGCAGGTAGTAGCAGTCCAGCAACGCGTCAGCGACGGCGTGCCCGAGACCGGTGGCGGTTTCGGCGTACCCGAGGACGACGACGCCCGAATCATCCGGCGCGGGCTCGTCGAGCGCGTCCAGCAGGGCGCTCGCCGCGCCAGCGGTTCCGCGGATCGCCGAACTCAGCAACCCGCCCAGCTGCCCCCGCCGCGCCGGGAGGGCCGTGTCGGACAGGCTTCCGGCGACCAGGAGTCCCAGCAGTCGCCCGGCGGCCAGCACCAGCCTGGGATCGGTCGGCACGTGCTTTCCGAGCACGGTCGAGACAAGCAGCTGCGGTCGGCGCGGATTTCGGCGCAGCCCGATACCGAGCAATTCGGACACGGGCAGGCCCAGGGGCGACGCGCCGGCCCGCAACTCGGCCCCCCACCGGGCGCTCAACCAGCTGCCGGTCCACACCCGCTGCCCGCAGGCGTCGGTCAAGCCGGGCCGCCGGCCTCGAGCAGGTCGACGATGTTGGTCCCCGGCCGGGTCACGCCGAACACCCGCGAACGCTTGAGAGTTCGCTGCGCCCAGGCCCGGTGCGGCTTGACCTCGTTCATCTTGTTCCCGTACGCCGAGCGCCGTACGCCGCCGTTCGCGGAGTCCTCGCCGAGGATGTCGCTGGCGTCGTCGTACTCCTCCGCGGTCACGGCGAGCAGCGTGTGCACGGCGTGTACGTGACTCGGGTGGATGACGGTCTTGCCGGTCATGCCGTTCGCCTTGTCGAGCACGATCTCGCGGATCAGGCCGTCGAGGTCGCGGGCCAGCAACTGGCTGCGCAACGGCAGCACCTCGTTGTCGGCGAACGGAGTCAACCGCAACTGTGGCTTGAACAACCGCTGGTGGCCTGAGAAGTACTCCCAGACCGGGCCGGTGATCAGGAATCCGGTCCCGTCGGCCCGCCCGAGCATGCTGACGATGTCGGAGATGACCGACGCCACCGGATGCAGGTCGTAGATGGACAATTCACGGTCCCGGCGCAGGCCGAAGACTGCACAGAGGTCGGCGGCGCCGATCCGTACCGCAAGCACCCGGTCGCGGTGCTCGGCCAGCAGATGAGCGATGCCGCGCAGCACCTCGGTACGGCTTTCCTGATGCACGACCTCGGGCGACTCGATCACCGGCATGACGAGCAGCTCGCTGCGCGCGTCATGCAACGCGTCGAAGTACTTGCGGCCAGCGGGGGCGGTGAACTTGGGCAACACGAAGCCGCTGAGAACGTCCGCGGCGCTACCCAGCCGGGCGAGCAGATCGGGGATCTGATCCGGCACCCGCACCCGGATGAACAGCTGCGAGTCCCCACCGCCGCTGTCGGCGTACGCCTGCAGTTGCGCGACGAGATTTGCCTCTGCCGCCTCGACCTGATCGTCCGCCACGGCGTCCTCGAGGCAGAGAACATGACTCAGTACTCCGGCGGCGGCGCGCTTGACGATGTCGTCAGCCAGCGTCGGCCGGTTCGCCGGGGAGTACAGGGTGGCTCCCAGAGCGATCGCGCGTAGCTCGAGCTCGGCACCGCGTCCGATCTCCTCCGGTTCGCGGACGAACAGCCGCTGCCGATCGGCACCGGACAAGTGGGCGAAGTGTCGCATTGCGCCAACGCTAGCCGACCCCGTCCGGATGGGGGCGGGTGCAGAAATGAACGGTGGACAACCGGCCCTGACACAATCGGCGCCATGAGCACAACGATGTCGAAGGGTGCCAACATCCCGGTCACAGCCGGCCGGGTACGGGCGGTCCTGGCGTGGGGCGGCAACGCCGACGCGGACGCCTCGGCCCTCCTGTTGACCGCGGCGGGCAAGGTCCGCTCGGATGCCGACTTCGTCTTCTACAACCAGCCGAGCGGAGCGAACGGCGCCGTCAGCCACCGCGGTAAGGCGCAGGTCGCCGGCGGCGTCGAGGACACGTTGGCCGTGGATCTCACCGGACTGCCTCCGGACATCGATCGTGTCGTTTTCGGAGCCAGTGTCGACGCAACGACGTTCGGCGGTGTTCCCGGCCTGCATCTCCGGCTGTACGACGACGCGGCCGGCACCGAGCTGGCCCGCTTCGACATCACCGACGCCTCCACCGAGAAGGCGTTCGTTTTCGGGGAGCTCTACCGGCGGCAGGGCGGTTGGAAGTTCCGCGCGGTCGGGCAGGGGTACGCCGCTGGGCTCGCCGGGCTCGCGACCGACTTCGGGATCAGCGTCGACGACGCACCCGCACCGCCTCCGGTCCAGCAGCTGCCCGCCGCGCCACCAGCACCCGCGCCGCAGCAGTTCCCACCGCCGAGCGGCCCGCCGGCGTCGATGTACCCGCCCCCGCAGGGTCAACCGGCGCCGTATCCGCCGCCACCGGGCCAACCAGCGCCGTACCCGCAGGGACAACCCGCGCCGTCCCCACCCCAACAACAGACCGGTGGTCAGCAACTCAGCCTGAAGAAACAGAAGCTGATCAGCATGGAGAAGCAGATCGCGAGCGCCAGCCCGCAACTGCTCTCCCTGACCAAGACCGCCGCTGTGTCGCTGGAGAAGCGCG
>JACCXW010000123.1 GCA_013696785.1 Geodermatophilaceae bacterium
CTGGTGCGGCGTCGCCGAGAGCAGCCGGTATGACCACGCCAGCCCTGCAACTGCGTGCCGTGAGCCGGCATTTCGGGGCGCTGCGCGCTGTGGACGCCGTGGATCTCACCGTGCCACCGGGAGCGAGGCACGGCTTGATCGGGCCTAATGGTGCGGGGAAAAGCACTCTGTTCCGACTGGTCGCCGGGACGCTGCGGGTCTCGGCCGGTTCGATCTGGCTCGGCGAGCAGGACATCACCGGGCAGCGCGAGTCCGTGCGCGCCCGGCTCGGCATCAGCCAGACGCTGCAGCACTCGAGCCTGTTCCTGCCGCTGACCGTGGAGCAGAACGCGATGCTTGCGGCCCAGCGGCGGCACGGGTCGCCTGCCAGCCTGGTGCCGCGCCGGCAGTCCGCCGCCCGGGACAGGGTGGCCGAACTGCTGACGTCGGTCGGCCTGCACGCGCGGGCCGGCGTTCCGGCCGGGGAGCTCTCGCACGGGGAACGCCGGCAACTGGAAATCGCGTTGGCACTCGCCTGCGAGCCCACCTTGCTCCTGCTGGACGAACCCGCGGCCGGCATGTCCGGTGCCGAACGGGAGCGGCTCGTCGAGCTGATCCGGGCGCTGCCGGCCTCGGTGACGGTGCTCATCGTCGAGCACGACCTGGACGTCGTGTTCCAGCTGGTGAACGCGATCACCGTCCTGCACCTCGGCCGGGTCCTGCTCACCGGCTCGCCGTCGGAGGTGCGGGGGAGCACCGCCGTACGTGAGGCCTATCTCGGTACGGCGAACCGTGAGGAACTGTTCACCGGTGGCGGCAGCTGATGTTGCTGGAAGTACGCGGGCTGTACGCCGGCTACAAGCAGGGCACCGTGTTGCAGGGTGTCGACCTGGAACTCGACTCGGGCCGGGTGCTCGGATTGCTGGGCCGCAACGGCGTGGGGAAGTCGACGTTGGTGAACACGCTGATGGGACTCGTCCGGTCCTCGGCGGGATCCGTCACCGTGGACGGCCGGGCGCTGGCCGGCCGGCGGGCTGATGTGGTCGCTCGCGCCGGTGTCGCGATCGTGCCGCAGGGCCGCAGGGTCTGGCCGAACCTGACTGTTCAAGAGCACTTCGCTCTGGCCGAGCGCCGGCGCAGGTCGTCGGACTGGACGACGGAGCGGGTACTTCAGTTGCTTCCGCGCCTGGGCGAGAGGCGCGATCAGGAGGCGGCGACATTGTCGGGCGGCGAGCAGCAGATGTTGGCGATCGCCCGGGCGCTGTTGACCGGACCTCGACTGATGCTCTTGGACGAGCCGTCGGAGGGCCTCGCGCCGGCCATCGTCGAGCAGATCGCCGACGCGATCACCGGCATGCGCGACGAGGGGGTCGCGATCCTGCTCGTGGAGCAGGACCTGCATCTCGCGTTCTCGGTCTGCTCCGAGGTCGCGGTCATGGACCGCGGCGTGATCGCGCATCGAGCGACGACGGCGGACTTCCGCCGCGACCCGGCCACCGCCCATCGCCTGCTCGGCGTCGCGTAGACGCGATTTACGCGACGCCGACGTTCCAGGTGTCAGTGGATGACGCGGAACAGAAGAACCGTGTCGAAGGGCAGCGCGAACGGGATGAACAACCCACCGGCACCCAGGTATTGGCCGGTTCCACCGGTGATGGCGAAGGTCGGATCGAGGTTGCTGAACTGAGTGCCGGAGATCCTGATCTTGCCGCCGTCCAGCTTGAAGGTGCCCTCGTAGGTCAAGGTGGGCAGGAACAACTCACCCGCACGGAGTCCTGTCCGGCGGGCTCGGTCCGGGCCTTGTCGGTGTAGAGCTGCTCCTCGAACAAGAAGAAGTCGCCTGGTGAGATGCCGGTCGGCGCGACATCCACAGTTGCAGAATCGGTCTCGGTGCTGAAGAAGATCAGCGTCTCCCCTTCCGCACCGGCCTCAGCGTCCATCCGCCGGAGCGCCTCACCCATCGAGGCGACCCGAATGCCTTGCCACGCGGCGGCGACCGTCCGGCCCTCCCCAGCGGCCGGATCTCCACTCGCGGGGAGAGCGCTGGCGCCGAACAGGCCGGCACCAAGTAGCAAGGTCGCGGCAGTGACCAACGCCGTTCTCCGATTGACCATGGTGGTTCCTTCCCCTAGTTCGCAGCGCGCTGAGGCTGCGAGTGGGGATGACCGTAGGACCCGCCAGGGAAGCCTGACAATGCCCGGAACTACAGGCTGCCGCGGCTCATCACACCGCCGTCGAGGACCAGCGTCTGCCCGGTGATCCAGCCGGCCTCGTCCGACAGCAGGAACGCCGCCGCGGCGGAGATGTCCTCCGGTACGCCGAGCCGCTTGAGTGGGTAGGCCTCGGCGACAGCGGCCTCGCGACCCTCGTACAGCGCGGTCGCGAACTTCGTCTTGACGACGGCCGGGGCAAGTGCGTTGACACGGATCTTCGGCCCCAGCTCCACGGCGAGTTGCATCGCGAGGTGGAACAACGCCGCCTTGCTCGACCCGTACGCGCCGATGCCGTCGGCGCAACGCAGCCCCGCCACGGACGCGATGAACAGCACCGAGCCTCCGTGCTCGCCCAACCAGGCTCGATGCGCCTCCTGCACGAACCCGAGCGCCGCCACGTAGTTCACGTCCATGACCTTGCGGACGGCGTTCAGGTCCGCATCCACCAGCGGACCGTAGATCGGGTTGATGCCGACGTTGTTCACGAGCATGTCCAGGCTGCCGAAGCGATCGATCGTGCGGGCGACGGCATCGGTGCGGTGCTCCGGGTCCCCGGCGTTGCCCGGCACCGCGAGGGCGTGCTCGTCGCCACCGAGAGCCTCGACGGCGGCGGTCAGGTCGGCGGGCTTGCGGGCGGTCACCGTCACGTTGGCGCCGCGCCGGATGAGTTCCTGCGCGATGGCCAGGCCGATGCCCCGGCTGCCTCCGGTCACGAGTGCCGTACGACCTTGCATGTGGTCTCCCCCTACATCGGCTCAGGACGGTCGGACCCTAGCCGCTCCGGTGGGCACAACGGGACGGCCATCCCGACCCCGTGCAGCAACCAGCCGAATCCGCCCAGCCCGCCCGGATCGAGCAGCTCCGTCGCCTCGCCCGCCGATCGCAGCGCAGCGAGGTACGCCGCCGGATCGCGCGCAGCCAGTTCCCGTGGCGGGTGAGCCGCGCTGACGCCGAGTTCCGCGAGCACGTCCCGCTGCGTGCTCAATATGCCCGCGGCCGCAAGGCAGGAATCGAGTGCCACATGCGCCGTCAGGTCGCAGCTGCCATCAGGAATCGGGGGTACGACGGCGCCGGCTCGGTAACCGACGAGGCTCCCGTACGGCGGCCGCTTCTCCGCCGTGTGCCCGTAGTCGACCGCGACCGCGAGCCCGCGACGTACCCGGGAGACCGCGTTCGCCCAGGCGGCGTCCCGCGTGCTGCCGATCTCCGCGCGCTGTCCCACCAGCGGCAGCGGCCACCACTGGGTCAGCCACGCCAGGTCCGCCGCCGTCGGCGGCCCGCCGAGTGACTCCCGCCCGGTCGCGTCGACCAGGACCAGCCGTGGTCCGTCCGTCGTCAGCTCCACGACATCGACCGGTACGACGTCCAGCCATTCGTTGGCCAACAGCAGGCCGGTCACCGGGGGGATCTCGTCGGCCCAGCCGATCCGTGCCGGCAACCCCCGGGGACGAGGGGCGACCTCGACCCCGGTGAGCCGCAGCCGGGCGGCGAAGGGCAACCCCTGCGCGGCCAAGTCCGCGACTGCGTGGAGCAACTCCCCGCGCCCGGCGCCCACGTCGACGAGATCGAGCTGCGCCGGGTGGCCGATAGCCAGATCCACGCGCCCCAGCAGCTCGGCGACCGTCGCGGCGTATACCGAGCCGGTGTGTGCCGAGGTGCGAAAGTGCGCCGCCGGGCCCTCGGGGCGGAGGTAGAAGCCGCCAGCGCCATACAGCGCCTCGGTCATCGCCTCTCGCCACGGTCGCACGTGGTCATCCTGACCGGTGACATTGCGTGACGTGACGGAGACCACGCGCCGCCCTGGTCACAGCACACCTACGCTGGGTGTTAATCACGTCGGCACGTACGTCTGGTACCCCTCGCGGACTGGAACGGAAAGGCGGACGACCGTGGCTCCCTCTGCAAGCGCCTCACGACTGCGCATCGGCGTCATCGGTGCCGGCCGGGTCGGCAGCGTGCTCGGCCGCGCGCTCACCGACGCCGGACACACCGTCGTCGCCGCATCCGGTGTGTCACGTGAATCCGTACGCCGAGCCCGGCAGTTGCTGCCTGGCGCCGCACTGCTGCCCGCGGATGAGGTGGTGGGTGCGGCCGACCTGATCCTGCTGGCCGTACCCGATGACACCCTGGGCGGCCTCGTCGTCGGCCTGGCCGAGACCGGCGCCTGGCGGTCAGGGCAGATCGTGGTGCACACCAGCGGCGCACACGGGCTCGGGGTGCTCGCGCCGGCCGCTGCCTTCGGCGTACTGCCGCTCGCCTTGCATCCGGTGATGACGTTCACCGGTCGCGAGGAGGATCTGGACCGGTTGCGTGGTGTCTCCTTCGGCGTCACCGCCGAGGACGAGCACCGGGCGGTCGCCGAGGCACTCGTGCTGGAGATGGGGGGCGAGCCGACCTGGGTGCCCGAACATGCTCGCCCGCTCTACCACGCGGCGCTGGCGGCCGGCGCCAACCACCTCGTCACCCTTGTCAACGAATCCCTGGACCTGCTGCGGATCGCGGGAGTCAGCCGGCCCGAGCACATGATCGCCCCGCTGCTCCAGGCGGCCCTGGACAACGCCTTGCGGCACGGCGACGCGGCGCTGACCGGACCGGTCGCCCGCGGCGACGCCGGGACCGTCCGCAGGCATCTGCGAGAACTCGTCGACCACGCGCCGGACAGCGTGGGCGCGTACGTGGCGATGGCGCGGCGTACCGCTGATCGCGCCATCGCCTCCGGTCGCCTGCGCCGCCTCGACGCCGGGCCGCTGCTCGACGTCCTCAACCCGACCCGTGCCACATCGGAGCAACCGTGACGCACGGTTCCATGCTGCTCGGACGTGACGGGCTGCAGCTGCCTCCGCGCGTCGTGACCGACCCGCACGCGCTGGTTGCCGAACGCGAAAGGCTCTCCGGCCCGGTTGCGGTCGTGATGACGATGGGCGCGCTGCATGACGGTCATGTCGCGCTCCTGCGGCAGGCCCGCGCCCGCGGGGCGAATGTGATCGCGACGTTGTTTGTGAACCCGCTGCAGTTCGGTCCCAACGAGGACTTCGACCGCTATCCGCGCAACCGCGAGGACGACCTGGCCGTGTTCGCCCGCGAGCAGGTCGACCTGGTGTTCGCCCCCACGGCGGCCGATCTCTATCCGGGCGGAACCCCCGCCGTCCGGGTCGACCCGGGACCGCTCGGCGCGGTGTTGGAAGGCGCCAGCCGGCCGGGCTTCTTCCACGGTGTCCTGACCGTCGTCCTCAAACTGCTTCACCTCACCCGCCCGGACGCCGCGTTCTTCGGCGAGAAGGACTTCCAGCAGCTCGCCCTGGTGCGCGCGATGGTCGCCGACTTCGATCTCGACGTGGAGATCGTCGGCGTACCCACGGTCCGGGAGTACGACGGGCTGGCGCTGTCCAGTCGCAACCGCTATCTCGACCCGGACCAGCGGCGCAGCGCCCTGGTCCTCTCGCGCGCGCTTGCCGCCGGTGCAGCGGCAGGACGGCGCGGTCGGCAGGCCGTAGAGGGCGCCGCGCGCGCGGTGATTGCCGCCGAAGCCGGCGTGCAGCTGGACTACCTGGCCCTGACCGATCCTCGGCTCGGCCCTCCGCCGGCGTACGGCGAGGCCCGGCTGCTCATCGCCGCGCGGATTGGGAGCACCCGCCTCATCGACAACGCCGCCGTGTCCCTGTCGGGACGAGCCGGCGCCACCCAAGCAGGAGACTGACCGATGTTTCGCACCATGCTCAAGTCAAAGATCCACCGCGCGACCGTCACCCAGGCCGACCTGCACTACGTCGGCTCGGTCACGGTCGACGAGGATCTCATGGACGCCGCCGACCTGCTGGCCGGTGAGCAGGTGGCGATCGTCGATGTCACCAACGGCGCGCGGTTGGAGACCTACGTCATCCCCGGCCCGCGCGGCAGCGGCGTCATCGGCATCAACGGGGCAGCCGCGCACCTCGTGCACCCCCAAGACCTTGTCATCCTCATCTCCTACGGGTTGATGGACGAGACCGAAGCGAAGGCATCAATGCCCATCGTGGTGCACGTCGACGGGGCCAACCGGATCGTGGAACTCGGCGTCGATCCCGCGGCCCCACCCGGACTCGGGCTGCGCCGCGGCGACCTGCTCGCGTGAGCACCGCCGACGCACTCCCCGCCGCGGAGGCGGCTTGAGCCGGGTGCCGCGGCGGCTGCTCGCGCCAACCCCTGGCTGGACCCTGCAGACCGATGTCTGCATCGTCGGTTCGGGCGTCGCCGGACTATGCGCCGCGCTGCACGCGCGCGCCGCGGGGCTCCGGGTCATCATCGTGACGAAGGTCAACATCGACGACGGCTCGACCCGGTGGGCGCAGGGCGGCATCGCTGCCGTACTCGACCCGGCCGATACGCCGGAGGCACACCTCGCGGACACCGTGACCGCCGGCGTCGGGCTCTGCGACGAGGCCGCCGTACGGGTCCTGGTCACCGAGGGCCCGGCCCGGGTGCGGGAACTGATGGCCGTCGGCGCTGAGTTCGACCGCAACCCGGACGGCTCGCTGTCCCTGACCCGCGAGGGCGGGCACCACGCGGACCGCATCGTCCACGCCGGCGGAGACGCCACGGGCGTGGAGGTCCAACGCGCCCTGCACGCCGCAGTACGCCGGGACGACGGGCTGCGGATCCTCGAACACGCACTCGTCCTCGACCTGCTGACCGGCGCGGACGGTCGCGCCGCCGGCATCACGCTGCACGTGCTCGGCGAAGGCTCGGCCGACGGCGTCGGTGCCGTCCTGGCGCGGGCCGTGGTGCTGGCGACAGGTGGGATGGGACAGGTGTACTCGGCCACCACGAACCCTTCGGTGTCCACCGGCGACGGCGTCGCGCTCGGATTGCGGGCCGGCGCCGTCGTGACCGACGTCGAGTTCGTGCAGTTCCACCCCACCGCGCTGTTCCTGGGTGACGCTGCCCGCGGCCAGCAGCCGCTGGTGAGTGAAGCGATGCGGGGCGAGGGCGCGATTCTCGTCGACGGCGCCGGCGTCGCATTCATGCGCGGCGTGCACGAGCTGGCCGACCTTGCGCCTCGTGACGTGGTGGCCAAGGCGATCACGAGGGTGATGTTGGAGCAGCGCGTCGACCACGTCTTCCTCGATGCCCGACACCTCGGCGCGGCCACGCTGGAGCACCGCTTCCCGTCGATCCTGGCGCGCTGCCGGACGGCTGGGATCGACCCCGTGCACGCTCCGATCCCGGTCGCGCCCGCGGCGCACTACGCATCCGGCGGACTGCGTACCGACCTCGACGGGCAGACCAGCGTGCCGGGCCTGTATGCCTGCGGCGAGGTGTCCTGCACCGGCGTGCACGGGGCAAACCGGCTCGCCTCCAACTCACTCCTCGAGGGTCTCGTCTTCGCGGGCCGGATAGGCGCGGACCTGGCCAGATCGCTGCCGCCACAGGGTGATCCGGTCGCCGACAACGATGGGGCGGGACTCCTCGATCCCGGTGTCCGCTCCGAACTGACCGAGTCGATGACCGCCGGCGCCGGGGTCCTGCGCAGCGCCGGGAGTCTGACGGAAACGGCGGCCACGCTGGACCGGCTGGGCACGGCTGCCAGTACCGATCCCGGTCCGATGGCGTGGGAGGCGACCAACCTGCACTCCGTAGCGACCGCCCTGGTCACCGCCGCCCTGCGGCGGAAGGAGACGCGGGGTTGCCACTGGCGCGAGGACTTCGCCGATGCCGACGACACCTGGCGTGGGCACCTGCTCGCGTCGATCGATGGGAATGGCGCTTTGGCTCAGGAGTTCCAGCCGCTCGCGGCCGTGATCCCGGCATGAATCAGTCCACAGCGGACGCTCTGGCTGCGGCCGGTCTTGACCCAGCGTGGGTCGACGACGTCGTACGCCGGGCGCTCGTCGAGGATCTCGGCGATCGGGGAGATGTCACGAGTCTTGCGACGATTCCGTCCGGGCATATCGGCACCGCCGACGTGGTCGCGCGCGCCGGGGGCGTGGTCGCTGGACTGCCCGTCGCCGTGGCGGTGCTCGAAGCCGAGGTCGACAGCGTACGGATCGACCAGCACTATCGGGACGGCGACCGGATCTCGCCCGGCGACCTGCTGCTGACCGTCACCGGTTCGACCCAGCGGCTGCTGACCGCGGAACGCACCATGCTCAACCTGCTGTGCCGTGCCAGCGGGGTCGCCACCGCGACCCGGGCCTGGGCGGAGGCACTGGCCGGCACCGGGGCGACGGTTCTGGACACTCGTAAGACCACCCCGGGCCTGCGGGCC